>DASYCR010000362.1:0-7258 GCA_036500095.1 Polyangiaceae bacterium | reverse complement strand
GCTCGGCTACGACTGGCTGCGCGGCGCGCCGGGCATGGACGCCTCCTTGCGCGCGCGCTGCCTCGCGCGCCTCGGCCAGTGGCTCAGCTGGTACGAAAAGGAGGGATATTTGCGCGATCGGCCGACCGCAAACTACTACTGGGGGTACCTGAGCACGCTGACCTTCGCCGGGCTCGCCGCCCGCGGCGAGGCGAAGGAAGCCGACGCGTGGTCACAGCAAGCTCGCGACGAACTTTCGAACAACGTACTACCGACGTTCCGCGACGAGCTTCGCGGCGGCGGTTGGCCCGAAGGTTGGCAATACGGAGAGTACAGCACGGTCGAGATCGCGCTCGTGGCGGAAGCCTGGCGCACGGGCGCGGGCGTCGACGTAGCGCGCAAACTACCGTGGCTCGGCGAAACCATCACGCAGCACGTCCATGCGCTCTTGCCCGATGAGCAATCGGTATACGACGGCGGCACCTGGGGCGAGCACCCCGCGCGGCCCTCCGGGGAAGGACTCGCCGCGATCAGCGTGGCGCTGGAGAGCGTGGACGACGCGCACGCCGCGGAAGCCCGCTGGATGCTCGCGCACGCTTTGCCGCCGCTCCGGCGTGAACAAGCCTGGCTCGGCCTGCTCGCCGATCGCCCCGGAGCCAGCGAACGCATGCCACGCGAGCGAACCAGCCTACTGCTACCTGGACAAGGTCTCACATTTGCCCGCAGCGACTGGTCACGCGCTGCGGTCTGGACGTCCTTTCAAGCCGGGCCTCGGCTGGCAGAAGATCATCAGGACGCCGATCAAGGACATTTCGAGCTGTTTCGGGGGGCGGACGGCCTGCTCGTCGACGGCGGCGGCTCGGAGGGCTCGGCTACCGTCAACCACAACTGCCTGCTCGTCGACGACGGCGGAGAGAACCTGAACTATCCGCCGAACCAGGGCGTGTGGGGAGCGAGCGTCAAGACGACGCACTTCCACGACGACGGCGCCGTGGTAGCGGCCGTGGGCGAGCTCGCGGAAGCCTATGCGCCGTCTTGCGCGCGCGACGGCTGTCGCAAGCGCTCGGTCGAGCGGATGACGCGCACGTTTTTGTTCGTGCGACCGTCGCTGTTGGCGATCGACGATCAGGTCTTGCTCGAGCGCCCCGAATTCGGCGTGACCTGGGCGGCTCACTTGACTCAGAATCCGAAGCTCAACGGCGAACTCGCCGGCGCGGTGGTCGGGACGTCGCGCGTCGACATTCGCACGCTCGAGCCGCAGGGCGCGAGCCACGCCGCGCCGCGCGAACCGACACCGTCGGGCGAAGGTTCGCATCGTCTGGACCAGCCGTGGGGGCCGATGTGGCGGCTCGAGGTGACGAGCCCGCGTGGCACGCGCGAACGCAGCTTTTTGCATTTCATCACCAGCGGGCCGGCCGCGGCGGAGCCTCCGGCCTGGCAAAACATGGCCGGCGGGGGCTTGCGCGGAGGCCTCGCGCGCGTCGATGGCCGCAGCGTGGCGGTGCTCTTCGCGGGGCCGACGGGCGAGGGGCGCGCGACACTCGGCAGCGCGCTCGATCTACTGGTGATCGCGGGCCTCGTTCCGGGGCGGCACTACGGCGTCACACTCGACGCGGCTTGCGCGCTAGCGCTTGGCCCAGCGAGCAGCGGCGCGGATTTGGTCGCGACCGACGGCGGCTTTCTGCGGATGACCGCAGCCCGCTGCGGAGGAAGTTAGCCCGTATGCGCGCGCTGATTGTCTCCTACGCATTCCCACCAGTCGGCGGCGCCGGTGTGCAGCGCGTGCTGAAGCTCGTGAAGTATTTGCCGCGCTACGGCGTCACGCCTTCGGTATTGACCGCCCGAGAACCCTCGGTGCCCGTGCTCGACGCGTCGCTCGAGCGCGACGTGCCCCCTGGCACCGAAGTGCTCCGCGTGCGCACGCTGGAACCCCGCTACAGCGCAAAAAAATTGGCGTGGCAAGCTTCGGCGAACGGCGCGCCGGGCGTCAGCACGCGCCTCAAGCGGAGCCTGGTCGGTTTGGGTCGGCGGCTCTTGGTGCCGGACCCGCAAGTGCTGTGGCTACCCGCCGCGCAGCGCGCGTTGCTGCGCCGTCTGCGCTCTGAGCGGAGAGACGACGTGGTGTTCATCAGCGGGCCGCCGTTCTCGCAGTTCACGCTGGCAGCGCTCGCGCGTTCGCGCGCGAACACCGCCGTGATCCTCGATTATCGCGACGAGTGGTCGACCACGGCGAGCGCCTTCGAAATGTCGGGCTCGGCGCGCGCGAGTCAGCTGCTCGAGCACGCCGTCTTGCGCTGTGCCCACGCCGTGACGACGGCGACGGACGAGTTTCGCGCGGCGCTCTTGGCGCGCTTCAGTTTTCTCGAGCCCGCCCGCGTGGTTGCCATTCCGAACGGCTATGACCCGGAGGATTTTTCGGGCGAGCTCCCCTCCCCGCCCACGAACCGTTTCGTGCTGACCTACACGGGCACGGTCTTCCGTCTGACCAGCGCGCAGGGCCTGGTCGCCGGCGTGCGCCTGCTGCACGAGCGCGAGCCCGAGCTCGCCAAACTGCTCGAGGTCCGCTTCGTCGGACGCATCGTCGAGACCGAGGCTCACTACTTCGACGATAGTGAGCGGCTCGGCATCCAACGGCTCGGCTACGTCGAGCACGCGCAAGCCGTCGAGCATCTGTCTCGCAGCCACAGAGCCCTCTGTATTCTCGACGAGGTGAGCGGCGTCGAGCGCATTTACCCGGCCAAAATCTTCGAAATCATGCAGCTCGGGCGGCCTTGTTTGGCGCTCACGCCCGAAGGCGCGCTGGCGGATCTCGTGCGGCGTCACCGCGTCGGCGACGTGATCGGGCCGCGCGATCCGCAAGCGATCGCCGCGGCGCTCGCGCGTATGCTCAGCGCATTTCGCGACGGCGCCGACGCGCCAACCTGCGCACCGGTCGATATCGAACGCTTCGATCGGCGCGTGCAGGCGGGGCAGTTCGCGGCGCTGTTTCGCACCACCTTGGCCGAGATCAGGAGCCAGCGACCGCGTAGCGCTTGACGAGCGTGAGCACGTTGGGCGTGCCGGGCGGATCACCCCGGCGATAACTGACCTCGTCCATGAACGAACGCATGATGTAGAGGCCCATGTGCGACTCCGGCAAGGCAGCGAGGTCCGGCGCCGCCTCCGCCGACGGGACGAAGCCTCTGCCCGTGTCCAGTAAGCGAATCGTGATGGCGTCTTTTCGGATCTCGAACTCGAGCTCGACCGTGCCCGCAGGCTGGTCACGGTAGGCATGAATTGCCACGTTGTTAAATGCCTCCCCGAGCGCGGATACCACCTTGTCATCGAACTCGTGCGGTTCGCGGCTTGGTTCTTGCCTATCTGCTGCCGAGGCGCGCATCAACCGGCAAGTCGATGCGGCGACACGCAAGACGACGTCCCGAAAACGCAACGTGCCGGGCACGGAGAGCCGAATCATGTCCATGTCATCTACCCGCGAAACCGCATCGTATCAGATCCCAAGGAGCTGGCTGCCTGGCTCGGGGACCATCCCACTCTCCGTCCGCGTCGCCAAGCGCTGCATCGACCTCGCGGGGGCTCTCGTCGGCCTGCTCGTGTTCATGCTGATATTGCCGATTCTAGCGACGCTCATCTATTTCGACTCGCCTGGCCCGATATTTTATCGTCAACGCCGAGCGTCCGCGTTGAAACCGACGCACGACGCTTCGCATCGCTCGTTCCACGAGTTCGACATGCTGAAGTTTCGCACCATGCACGTCAACGCGGAGGCTCGCACGGGCGTGGTACTGGCTGAAGAGAACGACCCGCGCGTGACGCGCGTGGGTCGCCTGCTACGCAAGACGCGCCTCGACGAACTGCCGCAGCTCTGGAACGTGCTCAAGGGCGAGATGAGCTTGATCGGACCGCGCCCCGAGCGGCCGGAGCTGCTCGAGAATCTGGCCTTGGCTATCCCGTTTTTCGAGGAGCGCATGCGCGATTGCAAGCCGGGCATTACCGGCCTCGCGCAGGTCTCGCTCACCTATTCCGGGCGCGCTCCGCAGGGAGCCGAACTCGCCGCCTACGAAGATTCGCTGACGAACCCGTACGGCTTCGAGGCCGCCCGCGGCGCGCTCGCCGACGACATGCGCACGAAGCTACTGCTCGATCTGGCGTACGTGATGGCGCTCGAACACTTCAGCACCTATCTGCGCACCGAGCTGTGGGTGATCTTCCGCACGCCCTGGATCATGCTGCGAGGCCTGGGTCGATGAACACGCTGTCGATCGCGCACGTGCTGTCGTCCTTCGATATGGGCGGACAGGAGCGCGTCGCCCTGGAACTTGCCACGCTGCAGCGCGCAGCCGGCCACCGCGTGCTCGCGGTGTCGATCGCGGCTTCCTCCGAGGGAGCCAACGCAAACGCTTTTCGCGCGGCCGGCGTGAGCGTCCAAACGGTCGCCAAGGGTCCGCGCTTCGACCCGTCCTTGCCGCTCCGGCTCGCGCATCGTTTTGCGCGACAGGGCGTCGACGTCGTGCATACCCACAACCCCCACGCCCTCATCTATGGCGCGCCGGCGGCTCGCCTGGTGCGAGCGGTGGCCGTCCACACCAAGCACGGCATGAATCCGGACACGGCGCGGCGTATGTGGTTGCGCCGCGCCGCGACGCGATTCGTGCACGCCTACGTCGCCGTGACACCCGAGCTCGGTCGGGTCGCGCTGGAGAAGCGTGAGTGCGCGCCGGAGCGCTTGTGCGTGATTTCGAACGGCATCGACGCCGCGCGTTTCGCGCCGAACCCCGCGGCGCGACAGCGCGCGCGCCGCGAGCTCGGCATCCCGGAGAACACTTGGCTGGTCGGCACCGTCGGTCGGCTCTCGCCTGAAAAGGATCAGAAGTTACTGATCGACGCGATGACGCCGCTGCTCGACTCAGAGCGGCAGCTCTTGATCGTCGGGGATGGCCCGGAGCGCGAATCGCTCTCGTTGCGCGCTGCCGCGACCTGGAAGGCGCGCTTCGTGCACATGACCGGCGCGCGCAAGGACCCCGAACATCTGCTCGCCGCGTGTGACGCCTTTGCGCTCACGTCGCGCAGCGAGGGTCTGCCGCTCGTGATCCTGGAGGCCATGGCCATGCGCTTGCCGGTCGTCAGCACGGCGGTGGGTGGGGTTCCGGACGTGGTCGCGCCGGGCGTCACGGGTATTTTGGTCGCCGCCGGGGACCGCGTCGAGCTCACCCGGCAGCTCAGCTGGCTAGCGAGTCACGCCGCTGAAGCGCTCGCCATGGCGGACGTCGCCCGGCAAGCCGTGCTGGATCGCTACACGATTCAGCACATGGCAAGCGACTACGAGGCGCTCTACGAGCGACTCGTCGCGGCGGCGAGCGGCGACCGCGCGTACGCTCGACTGGAAGGCGCGCGCGGATGACGGCCGTCGGCGTCGCTGCCTTGCTGCTCATCCTGTACACGTACGCCGGCTACCCGTTGCTCGTCGCGCTGTGGGCTCGCGTGGCCCCGCGCCATGACCACGCGCGCGATGATTTCGAGCCGATGGTCAGCGTATGCCTGGCCGTGCACAACGGCGCGCACTACCTGCCGCAAAAGCTGGAGAGCTTGCGTGCGCTCGAGTATCCCCGGCAAAAGCTGGAAATTCTCGTGTACTCGGACGGCTCGAGCGATGACACGGAACGGGTAGCGCGCGAGCTCGCGGCGAACGATCCGCGCGTGAAGGTCTTCGCCAACGCGAGTCGCCTCGGCAAACCCGCCGCGCTGAACCGCTTGCACGCCGAGGCCACGGGAGAGGTGCTGCTGATGACCGACGTCCGCCAGCCGCTCGGGCCGCGAGCACTACGAGCGCTGCTGCGCTTGCTCGCCGATCCCGCGGTCGGCTGCGTCTCGGGCAGCCTCGTGCTCAAAGGCAACACCGGTCCGAGCGCCTATTGGCGCTATGAAAAGTTCATTCGCAGCTGCGAGGCGCGCATGGGGCGCATGGTCGGTGTGAGCGGCAGCCTGTACGCGGTGCGCCGCCGCGATTTCGCCGAGCTGCCGTCGGAAGTCCTGCTCGACGACATGTTCGTGCCCCTGCAGGTCGCTCGCCAACACAAGCAAATCGTGCTTTCGGGTGAAGCCGAGGCGTTCGACGAAGCATTCGACGACGACCGCGAATTTTCACGCAAGATACGCACGCTGGCCGGCAACTATCAGCTCGTCGCGCTGATGCCGTGGCTGCTCGTACCCGGCAAGAACCCGGTTTGGTTCCAGATGGTTTCCCACAAGCTGCTGCGACTCGTCTGTCCCTGGGCGCTGCTCGCGCTGTGCGAAGCCTCGCTCGTGCTCGCCGCCGCTCCCGGCTCAGCGCTGGGCGCCCACGGCTTTTGGCGCATGCTCGCCTTGGGTCAGCTCGCGTTCTACGGCTTGGCCGCACTCGGCGCGCGCGCTGGACGCCTAGGCTCACTCGCCCGCACCTTCGTCGTGCTGAACGCCGCCGCGCTGGTCGGTCTCTGGCGCTTTCTGCGTGGATCCCAAGCGGTGACTTGGTGATGCTCTGGGTGTTGAAACAGCCTACCTTCGCGGCTCGACCAGGCGCACGAGCGTGCCGATGACGCGTTGAAAGAGAGCGAGGAGCTCTGGATCCATGGGCCCGAGCCAGCCGAAAGCCTGCGCGGTCTCCCAGCAAGCGAGCGCCTCGCGCGCCGAAGCCGCGGCTGTTTGATAGCGGGCCTGCCGATTCCTACCGCGCGAGTAAGCCCCCTCCGCGACATTGAGCGGCACGCTGATGAGCGCCCGCTCGAACTGGTCCGCGAGCGCAGCGCTTCTCGCTTTCAGCCTAGGCAACACGGGCGCAAGCCTTCGAACCAACTCGAGAACAACCGGATAAATCTTGAGAGTCATAATGAGCTCCTTTGCTGCATCCCGCTCGGGACGCCCTCCGGCCCCGCTGCTGCGCGCAGGCCGGTGCAAGGGCGCCGCAGGCGCCGCGCGGAGCGCGGGCAAAGCCCCTTGCACTGGCCGAGCACAGCAGCACACTCAAACACCCCGAGCATCCCGCCCGCGCTCCTGTTTGCCCCCGCTCACCCCCTGAGCCCGCGCCGATACAACACCTGTGCACGCGAGCGTCGCGGGGCAGCAAACCTTGTAGCCTCAAAAAGTGTCAGCGATGTGTTGTCCTGCTCCTCCCCCAACCTCACGCTCTGCCCCTGCCCCAACCTCACGCTCTGCCCCTGCCCCAACCTCACGCTCTGCCCCTGCCCCAACCTCACGCTCTGCCCCTGCCCCAACCTCACGCTCTGCCCCTGCCCCAACCTCT
>DASYCR010000361.1:0-1624 GCA_036500095.1 Polyangiaceae bacterium | reverse complement strand
GTTTCGAACAGCGAGACGGTCGCGCTGAAGCGTTCGCCGGGGGCGCGCGCGCGAAACCCTGCTTCGTACGAGCGCACTTTGGAATACGGTTTTGCGCCTTCCTGGATGCTCGGCCCTTCGCCGGAGATGCCGGCGGAGGTCGCGACGTTGGCGGTTGCTTCGAGGGAACGAAACCCCTCGCCGTACGAGACGACCGCCGTCAGCGCGGACAATAGGTCGTACTCAGCCGTGATGCGCGGGCTCACCGCGACGCCCTGCGCGGAGCGGTTGCTGCCGGGCAAGGTGCCGGGCACCGCCTGGGCCGGAGGGATGTCGTAACCCAGGCGATCGTCGACCGAGACGCCGATCAGATCGGCGCGCACGCCGCCCGAAAGGCGGGCGCGTCGCCAAAAGCGCAACCCCAAATCCAGGTAGGCCCCCACGTCGAGCGTGTCGAGCGCCGCGTCGAGGCGTCGATCCCACGCGGCTAGAGTGCTGGGATTCAGCAGGCTCTTGGTCTGCTCGGTGTGACCGACGCGAACGCTGACACCGGGCTCCGCGCTCACCTCCAAGAAAGGTGCCAAGCGCTGAGGCGCGACGAGCAGACGCGACACGACGCCCAGTGCGGTCTCACGATTGCCGGTCTCCCAAAGATCCCCGAGCCCGCCGGCAGCCTCCGGATCGAGGGCGGAGCTCAAGATATTGCCCGTGAAGTTTTCGCGCGCGCGAAAGTCCGTCCACATCGCCCACGGCGCGAGCTCGAAATGCGCGCCGCCCTCGGTCACCGTGTCGAAATCGGCGCCGACGATCACGCGGGACGACTGCACGCCCTGGTTCTCCGTGAAGAACGGATATCCCCCATAGAAGCCGACTTTTCCCGAGTCGATGTCGGATTGGCGCAGCACCCCGGGCAGCTGCGAGCGCGCGCCGTACGCCGTCGCGAGCAAGCGCAGGTGGCTTTGGGTGCCCAGATCCAGACCGTATTGCGCGTTCATCGTGCCTGACTGCGAGGCGCGGCTCACTCCGAATCCGTCGCTCTTGCGCAGCGCGAAGGCGGCGAACGTCTGCTCGTCGAAGCCTTTCGGAGCCGCGATGCCCACGACGCGCGCTTGGTTGAAAGAGCCGTAGCTCGCCTTGAGCTCGTTCGCGCGTTCAATCACGCCGAGATCGAAGTACGCGCTGCCGACGATGGCCGTGTCACCTTGCCGCGGATCGTACGGGCCCTCGAGCACGCGGATACTGCGCACCACTTCGGGAATAATGAAGTTCGCGTCCGCGTAGCCCTGCCCCTGCACGTGGACCGGGCTATTGATGGGCACGTTGCCGACGCGCATTTCGATGCCGGAGCCGTGGTCCAGATCGAAGCCGCGCAAATAGACGTCATTGCCGATGCCTTCTCCGTCTTCGTGGTCGACGAAAAAACCGGGCGCCGCCGAGAGCATCTCGCTCGTCTGTTGGTGTGGAGCCGCGTCGAGTTGCTCGCGCTTGATGCGCATGTCGCCGATGCCGCGCGGTGACGACCAGCGGTTTCCGCGCACTTCGATGGTCAGCGCGTAGTCCTCGTCTTGCTCATTCGTCTCGGCCGGCACGGCCGGAGGCGTCGCGGTCGATGTCGCGGGTGCGGCCAGCACAGGGGCTTCAGTCG
>DASYCR010000360.1:0-2810 GCA_036500095.1 Polyangiaceae bacterium | reverse complement strand
GTCGTTCACGTGGACGAGCGCTCCGCCAAGGAGGTCGGCGAATTCCTGGCAGGCCTGCGGCTCGACGGCGGGAAAGCCGACGTTGTCGACGCACACGTCGCGCTGGTTACGCGCGCCACGCGCAGTTTGGTCTGGACCAGCGATCCCGACGACATGGCGCGCTACCAGGTAGACGCCGACTTCGTGCGTCGAATTTGAGCGGCACCGTTCAGGGGTACTGACCGGCCTTGAACAAGTCGCTGAGCTCCGTGGCGCTCGCCACCTTGGCCAGCGTGGGTAGGCCCATGATGTGCTCCACCGACTTGATGATCGAGCTGTGGTTATAGCTCACGCTGCCCGTGTAACCGACCTTCACGCCGGGACCGACGGCGATGAACGGCATCTTGAGCGTGCTGCTGCCCTCGTCCCAGGTGATGAAGATCACGCCCGCGTGCGCGTTCGCGTAGCTGACCAGGCGCGGCAGCTCGGTCGACAGCCATGTGTCACCCGAGTGGATGGTGTCCGACGGGCAGCCGGAGGCGCCGTGCATGTCGTCGCACAGATTGGGCGTGATGAACGTGTACGGGGCCACGTCGTTGGCGGCAATGTCGGCCGCGAGCGCGCTGTACGCGCGGTGATGCGCGGCGCACGTCGCGTTGGTCGCCGACGGCGGGCTGCCGGCCACGTCCTTGAAGAAGACGAACGGATCGTGCTTGGCCGCATAAAAACCATTGCTGTGGATCGGACACGCGCCCGTCGAGCTGTTCAGCCCTTCTTGATAGCTGCGCCAGCTCAGGCCGGCTGTGCTGATCTGCGTGGCGAGGTGACTGGTATTGCTCGTGCTGTTCGAGCTCGTGGGATCGCCGTCTCCGGTGAAGGTGTGATCGGAGAAGGCGTTCGTGCCCGCCTCCATCCACACGTAGTGCGGCTCGCTGGGGATCGACTTAGCCAGGTCGTCGTTGAAGTTCGTCGCGTGTGCGTACTTTGGGAGCAAGGTATTGTTGATGTACGGCGCGCTGGCCGTATTGCCGTAGATCTGCGTCGAGTCGTGGTTCTCCATCGAGATCACGAAGATGTGCTGAATCACACCGCTGAGCGCCTCCGACTCACTGGCGATTGGCTCGGCGCCATCCGCAGCGCCCTTGTCCGCAGCGCCGCAGCCCGAGACCAAGCCGAGCCCGCACGCGAGCAACCACGACGAACCCAACAGCACAGCAAGCTTCCTCATTTTTTTCTCCTCTTTCACCGAACCCACGGCTAGGTCGCTGCGGAATGCAGTCGCCGCAGATCGGGCGCGTGCATCCTCTTCGGCGTCGGTGAAACCAGCGCGGCGTCTCGCCGACAATCAGGCAAAAGCTCTTGGACGATCGCGTAACAGTGTCACGTTCGCTTTACATTCGCGTCGAGCGCCCGCCATGTGCGCCGCATCTGATGCCGCGACCGTGCGCATTGTATGGGCCTGCTCCGTCGCGCTCGTGCTGCTGGTCGGCACGCTGCTCGCCGCGCGCTCCTTCACGCCCAGCGAGAAAGGTCCGTCGCGGCGCGAGCACGCGCGCGTGGCTCCTCGCGGCACTGCGTTCGCTCGAACGGCGTTTACTCCAGTCGTCGCGACCACCACGAACGACGTGCTCGCCGGTAACGGCGCGGCCGCCGCCGCTTTGGACGCTCGCGCTAGGCTCGGCCAAAAGCTCTTCTTTGATGCGACGCTCTCCGAACCACCCGGCACGAGCTGCGCGGCTTGCCACGATCCGCAGCACGGCTACGCGGGCTTGAACGGGTCGGAACGCGGCGTCCCGCGCGGCAGTCGTCCGGGGCATTTCGCGCGTCGCAGCGCGCCGTCGCTCATGTATTTGCGCTTC
Source organism: Polyangiaceae bacterium (assembly GCA_036500095.1). GTDB lineage: Bacteria > Myxococcota_A > Polyangia > Polyangiales > Polyangiaceae > PMG-095. The sequence continues at coordinate 972 of DASYCR010000360.1, read as the reverse complement.
GTGCCGCGCCTGCACGTGGAATGGGATGACGAAGCCGAGAACCCGGAAGCGCGCGGTGGCTTCTTTTGGGACGGCCGAGTGAGCTCGCTCGCGGAGCTCGTGCGGCAGCCGCTGCTGAACCCGGACGAGATGGCGAATCCGAACCTCGACGCGATCGCGAAAAAGCTCGCCCGCCTGCCGTACGCGGGAGAAATGCGCGCCGAGATCGACCGCGCGTTCGACACCACCGAGAGCGCCAGCGAAGCGCTCGGTCTGTGCCTCGAAGCGTTCTTGACCAGCCGCGCGCTCTCGCCGTTTTCCTCGCGCTATGACGACTTCGTGCGCGCCGAAGGCACGCTCTCGCCGCTCGAGCTGCAGGGCCTCGCTCTCTTCAAGGACCCCGAAAAAGGCGCGTGTAACTCCTGCCATCGTCTCGATGACGTCTCGCACGAACCAGAGCGCTCGCTCTTCACCGACTTCGGCTACGACGTCGTCACGGCACCGCGCAACACCAAGCTCGCGCTGCCGGTGACGAGCTTCGACCTCGGCTTGTGCGAGCGCCCTGACGCTCACCTGCACACGGACGACCCCTGGTACTGCGGCGCGTTCCGCACACCGTCCCTGCGCAACGTCGCACTCCGCCAAAGCTTCTTTCACAATGGCACTTTCACGAACCTACGCGACGTCGTGCGCTTCTACGCCACGCGCAGCACGAGTCCCACCACGTGGTACCCGGACGGCAAATTCGACGACCTACCCGAGCGCTACTGGCAATACGTGAACACCACCACGCCCCCGTACAACCGCCGCCCAGGCGACCCACCGGCGCTCGACGATGCCGAGATCGACGCCGTCGTCGCGTTTCTCGGCACGTTGAGCGATCGGGAGATTTTGCCGGCGCCTGCGCGTGAGTAGTCACCGGCGCGCTCCAGCTCTCAAGCCACCTTTTTGGCCCAGCGAACGATCGCTTCACGCAGGGCGGCATGAAGCGAG
>DASYCR010000359.1:0-8969 GCA_036500095.1 Polyangiaceae bacterium | reverse complement strand
CGGCGGGTAGGGTGGTAGTGTGATGGGTCGGTGTCGATGGCGGAATCTACGACGCGATGTCCGCACTGCGGAGTAATCGGGATGACGGGAGCGGTCTTCTGCGTCGAGTGCGGCGGACGCATGCCGAATCCGTCCGCGGATTTTTTCGCGAGCAACATGCAGAGCGCGCCCGCGTCGAAGGGCCCAGCCTCCAAGCGTCCGCTGGAGACGCAGCGCCGCGTGCTCGGAGCCACGGTCAATATGGCAGCCCCCGCGCCGAGCTCGATCTCGGAGGCGCTCGCGGACGCGTCGAAGAGCACCGCGCCCAAGACGCAGCGCGGCTCGCCGACTGTGCAGGGCATGCCCGCGGCGCGCGCTGGCGCGCCGCCACCCCAGCCGGCTGCGGCGGGCGCCCCCGCGTCCAAGGGCCCACGCAAGGGGCGGCGTTCGAGCGCCCCACCGCCGCCACACGTGGCCGCGGCGCTCGACGATATCGACCAGAGTTTCAACGCGATTTTGGCCTCGCCGACGGGCGCGAGCACGTCGCTGACGGCCGCCGACATGGCCGAAGCGCAGGGGCTCTTCAAGGAGATCGCCGCGAGCTACCTGGCGCCGCTCCGGGACCTGATGATCGAGCTCGAGCTCGGCGATCCGGGCAAGGACTGGTTCACACTGGTGGCGCCGTCGGTGACGTCGCTCAAGCGCTCGGCCGAAGGCATGCACATGCTGGACGTGTCCGCAGCGCTCGGTGAGCTCGACACGGCGCTCAAGGCGTGCGCGACCGGCAGCGGCACCAGCATCGCGCCGGAAGCACGCAGCGAGCTCGAGAAGCACTACCGCGCGCTGGTCGGGCTCTTGCCGGACGCGTTTGCCGTCGAGTCCGAACGCGATCGCCGCGAGCCGGTGATCGTGCAGGGGCTCTTGCGTCAGGTGCCCGAGGTTCGTCAGGTCGCGCTCGACAAGTTGTTCGCGGCCGGCCTCACGCGGCTCGAGATGTTTTACAAAGCGAGCGCCGACGAGATCGCGGCCACGACCGGCTTGGCGCACGACGTCGCGCAAAAAATCCTCGACCGTTTTCAGCGCTATCGCCGCGAAACCGGCTCGATTCCGCCGGGACCGAACCGCGCGGGAGAGCACGCCAAGCTCAAGGAGCACACGCTCAAGCTCGAACGACAGAACACCGCGTTCGAGTCGGCCTCCGGCGCCGACAAGCGCAAGATCCGACAAGAGCGCGAGAGCACGCTGGTCGAGGTCAATCTGCTGCTCGCGCGCCTTGGCGCGGTGGATCTCGTGGAGCGGCTCGAGCGCGCTGCGTTTCAGCGCAAAGTCGAAGAGCTCAAAGCATATTTGGCGGAGCAGAAGTGAACGTGGAGTTTTTGCACCGGAGGTCCCCACTGAATGGCTGAGTTCTCGCGCGATGAAGTATTGAAGCGCGCGTTCCAGAAGCAGAGTCTGGCGCGCGCTGATCTCAGCGGTCTCGATCTATCCAACGGCATGTTCGACGGCGTGGATTTCACGCGCGCGGTGCTGGAGGGCACCAACTTCGAGGGAGCCAAGCTGCGCGGCGCCATCTTGAAGAACGCCAGCTTGAAGGAGGCCTTCCTCCGTCAGTGCGACATGCGCGAGGCGAACCTCGACAAGGCCGATCTGGAAGGAGCGAACCTCGAGCGCGCCGAGCTCTCCGGCGCGAACTTGAACCGCGCCGCGCTCGAGGGCGCCAAGATGACGCAAGCCGTGCTGCGCGGCGCCAGGCTCACCGGCGCGCAGCTCGACTGCGCGGACCTGGCCAAGGCCGATCTGGAAAACGCGATCCTGTCGCACGCCGAGCTGTCCGAGTGCTACCTCGGCGGCGCCAACTTCCGCTCTGCGGAGCTCAGCAACGCGGTGCTCTCCGGCGCCAATCTGGAGGAGGCCAACTTCGAGAAGGCGATGCTCAACGAGGCCGAGCTGGTCGGCGCGAGCGCGTTGAACGCCAACTTCGGCGGCGCGTCGTTTCTGCACGCGGACCTGAGCAAGGCCAAGCTCAACGGCGCGAACTTTCACAGCGCGGATCTACGCCACGCCAATCTCAACAACGGCGACTTCGACGGCGCGATCCTGACCGGTGCAAAGCTGTTCGGCGCGACCACCAGCGCGAAATTCAGCCCGCTCGCTGCCGAATGGATCGACATCGGCGAGAAGGGCGACGGCCGCAAGACGGCCAGGGACGGCGACGTCGCCGCGTTTTTGGCCGGCAAGCTGGGCGCGCCGTCGAGCTCGGCGCGCTACTTCGGCAAAGGAGACGTCCTGCGCGACGCCTCACTCGAGTTCGGCGACGGTTCCACCATCGAAATCGAAAGCCGCTTCGAGAACTGCACGATCGTGCTCGGCCAAGGCACCGATCTGGTGATCGGCGAGGCGGGCGTGCTCAGCCAATGTCAGATCAGCGGTGGCGGCAACGTCACCGTTCACGGCTCGTTCTTCGAGCGGCAGAGCCCGGGTATTCGCGGGCCGCGCACGCTCTCGGTCAGCGCCACGGGCGCTTTGGTAGGCGCCGTCGAGCAGGCGCCCGAGTCAACGCAGTTCGCATTCCAACCCGGCTGCCGACTGCGCGTTAAGATTCTGCGTTCGCGGAACGGAAACGAAAGGTCAGGTACGTGATGAGCGGCGAAAAACAGACGATTGTAGAGGAAGGCACTGATTTCAAGGGCACGCTGTCCTCGAGCTGTCCAATCGTCGTACGCGGACGCATCGAAGGCGAGGTCTCCACGCCCGCCCTCACGGTGAGTGAAAACGGCGCGGTGCACGGCCGCGCCAAGGTCGGCGCGCTCAAATCCCAGGGCGAATTGTCGGGCGAATTCGACGCGGACACCGTCGAGCTCGCGGGCCGCGTGAAGGACAACACGGTCGTCCGCGCGCGCTCCCTCGAGGTCAAGCTCGCCAGCACCGACAGCAAAATGCAGGTCATCTTCGGCGAAACCGAGCTCGCCGTCGGCGACGCGCCGATCGACGACCAGGGCGGCGGCAAGCGCAAGCGCAAGGGCGCGGAAGACGGCGGGGGCTTGGTTTAGCGCGAGGCGCGCTCACACGCGCAGCACCTGGACGCTCGGGAAGTGCCCCCGGAGCTTTTCCAGATCATCGAAGTCGCTGGTGTAGACGAGGTCGCCGCGCAACGCGGCCGACGCCATCACGACCGCGTCTACCAGCGTTGAGCCGCGGACCGCCGCGAGCGCCTCACCGGCACGTTTGGCAAGCGGCTCGCTGAGCGGCTCGACGTCGACGCTGGCGAGGATGGCGTCTCTTAGATCCGTGCGGCCCCGCCACCACTCAGCGACGACGTCGGCTGGAACGGTGATGGGCTGGTCGCGTTCGAGGGCCCGCTCGATGATTTCCCTCATACGCTGCCGTCGGCGCTCGAGAGCAATCAACGCTCCCGTGTCGAAGGTGATGCCGCGAGGCCGCGCGACGCCCGGAAGCGTCCGACCCGGCGTCAGACGCGAACGAACGATCAGGCCGCCCTCGTTCGTTTGGACTTTTGGGGCTTCTGGGGCTCGTAGCGGGGACCGCCTGCTTGCTCGGCGTCGATTGCCGCGGCGGCTCCGCGAGTCAGCGAGGGGCCGCCTAGCTCGGTGATCAAATGCCGGCGAGCCTCGCGCTGCACGAGCCACCGGGCAGCTTCACCGAACGCCGCCGAGAGATTGCCGCCATACGACTCGCGGGCCCGCCGTTTCAGTGCGGCGAGCTCGGCCTTGTCGAGGGATATGCTCACCTTGACGGTCTTGCCGGGTCGTTCTCGAGGCATTGTCCTACCAGGGTATCCCAGTGACGCCGCGCGAGCAAGGTCAGCGCGAGCGGGCGCGCTCGAAACCTACGGCAAATGCTTGACCAGAATCGGCATCTGCGGCGCGTCCGTGCCGCCGCTCGGTTCGATGATCGAGCCGTCGGTCGCGGGCTGTGGTCCCCACCAGGGGCCTGCCGCCCAATAGGTCCAGCCGACCCAGCTGTCCGTGTGGGCGTCGATGAAGTTCAGCATGTCGTCGAGCGCGCTCAGGCACGTGTCGTTGTTCGGGCCGTCGAACTCGCCGAGCACGGCTTGCTTGCCGTTTTCGCTGAGCCACTCGGTGAAGTTCTGCAGGCGCTCGGAGCCGATCGTCGCGCTCACGCAGGTGCTGTGGTTGCCGGACGAATCCGAGTCGTTGTATTGGTGCACCTCGAACACGTAATGGTCGAGTGGATCGATCGTGCCGAGCATGCCGGTGTTGCTGTCGGTCCAGCTGGCGGCGCCCGTCCAGTTCGTGCCGGGCACGAGGATTAGGTTCGTGGCGCCCGCGGCGCGGATGGCGTCGATCGCCGAATTGGCCGCGGTGAGCCAGGCGCCGAGGCCGATGTCGTGCGGCTCGTTCATCAGGCCGAAGACCACGTGGTCGTTCGCGGCGTACAGCGCCGCGAGGCGGCTCCAAAGGTCGGCGAAATCGGCGTTCGTCGGGCCGCCAGCGGCGCCGATCAGCACCGGGCCGGTCGCGGCGTCGCTCTGGTAGCGCGCGTAGTTGTGCGGGTCGAGGATCACGTACGCACCCTTGCCCGTGGCGTAGCTCACGAAGTCGTCGACGCGCGCTTGCTCGGTGGCGTCCAGGCTTGCGCTCAGCGCGGGTTGTAGGCGCTCCCAGGCGAAAGGCATGCGCAGGGCCGTCATGCCCTTGCCGACGAAGTAGTCGACCTCCGCGTGCGTCGGGTAGGTGTAGTCGATGTCGTACATGCCGGGCAGGTTGCTGCCGAACTCGGCGCCCGCGAGGTTCGTTCCCTTCATCGAGAAGGTGACGGGCACGGACGGCCCGCTGGTGGTGATGCCGCCGCCTACGCTCGAACCTGCCGAGCCCGAGTGGCCCGCGTTGCCGTAGCCGCCCGCGCCGAGCGGGCCCTGCGCGCTATCGCGCGCGCTCGACGTACCGAGATCGCAACCGCTCGTCAGCAGGCCGAGCACAAGACAGAGGAGCAGACTCGAACGCAATAAGGCAAGCCGCATGATGAGCCTTTCGGGCCAGGGCGTAGGCAGCAAGTGAAGCAAATGGACGCGCTGCGTGCCAGCTGAAAGTGCACGGCGTCGAGGTGCTAACTGGAACTAGTTCCAGAATCTGCTGAAACCGGTTCCAGTTTCGGGCGAACTTTGCGCTTCAGCCCGCGTGCTGCGCCTTGAACCAGGCCAAGAGTCGCTGCCGGCCGTCGGCGGCCGATTCGGCGTGATAGCTCGGCCGGTAGTCGGCGTAGAAGGCGTGGCCGGCGTCCGGATACAGGTGAATGCTGGAGGCCTTGGCCGCTTTGTTGCTGCTGGCGGCGAGCGCTTGGGCCATTTGCTCCACGGTGTCTTTGGGGATGCCTTGGTCCTTTTCCCCGTACAGGCCGAGCACCGGCGCCTTGAGCTCCGCCACGACGTCGAGCGGGTTCTTCGGATGCAGCGCGTCTTTGTCGCCGACGATCCGGCCGTACCAGGCGACACCCGCCTTCAGCGCCGGCTGATGCGCCGCGTACAGCCAAACGATGCGCCCACCCCAGCAAAAACCGGAAATCGCGAGCTTGGCCGCGTCCGCGTGTGGTTGCCCCTTGGCCCAGGCAAACGTGGCGTCCAGATCCGACATCACCTGCTCGTCTGGCACCTTGGACACGACCTTGGCGACGATCTCCTTGAAGTCGCTGATCTTCGAGACGTCTCCCTGACGCGCGAATAAATCGGGCGCGACGGCGAAGTAGCCGAGCTTGGCGAACCGCCGGCACACGTCCTTGATGTGCTCGTGCACGCCGAAAATCTCATGCACGATCAAGAGAATCGGCTGCTTGCCGTTCGATTTTTTCGGAGCGGCCCGATAAGCGGGCATGTCCCCAGCGCTGGTCGGGATTTTCACTTCGCCCGCTTCGAGCCCCTGGCTATCGGTCGTGATGGTCTCGGCGGCGACGGGCGAGACCGCGAGAGCGAAACCCGCGCTCAGCGTGTGCACGATGACTTGTCGACGAGAGGGGAGGCCCGTTTGCATGGGACGAATTCTACCGCAAGCGAGTCGGCTGTCAGCTGCTGGCCCGAGCGTCACGGCATGATACTGTCTGATAAGTTTATATTAATAAATTCAGTTATATACAGATCTATAATCTGTTACCGGGTTGCCTAGAGTTTAATACACGTCATATTCGAGGGGTGGCTAGACGAAAACAATCCTTAAATGATCCCTTTTCGGATTTTGTGGGAGACGCCAAAAATCGGCGGAGCTTGCTGGAGACTTTTGCGGCTGCCGCACGAAAAGAGGCCGATTCGGCGCAGCTGATCGGGTACGTCTCCGTCGACTACCTCGTCACCTCTGCGGCGAAGGACGCTGCCCGACGCAATGCGGAACAGCCGCTCGAGCAGACGAGCGCTCGCCGAGCCTACTTGGCGCTGTTCAATGACCTGGCGAAGTCAGGCTGGGGTGAAGTTATCCTGGGGCGCAGAGGGGGGCAGACGCGATTCTCTTTCAGTGCCGACCGCTCCGCCGCGGATCTCGATCGGGCAATGGCTCGGGTCGGGATCAAGTCGCGTTCGTCGGCCCAGAACAGCTCGCGTAGCAATGCGGAGGTCGCGGACAGAGAGGAGCTCCCCGCGCCGACCGGAGGATTGCGTCGCGCTGATGTTGTCGATCTCCTAGAAGCGCATCGAGAGGCGATCCATCGGCTTGGTGTCCGGACGCTCTCATTGTTCGGCTCTGTGGCGCGTGACGAGGCGCGTCCCGGCAGTGACGTCGATTTGCTGGCGGTGTTCGATGGCCCGATCACTTCGGACAAATTTTTTGGCACCAAATTTTTCCTGGAGGATTTGCTCGGCGCGCGAGTCGATCTCGCGACGGAGGGCAGCGTGCGCGAACGATTTCGTGGCGTAATCGAGCCGGAGCTGATCCGTGTTGCGTGATCCGCGCCTGTTTCTCGAGGACATCGTGCAAGCGTGCGATAAGATCGGGCGCTACACGATCGGGCTCGATCTCGCGCAATTTGCCCAAGACGAAAAAGTGATCGACGCCGTCGCTCGGAATCTAGAGGTGATCGGCGAGGCGACGAAGCGCTTGCCCGACGAGTTGCGCTCTAGATTTCCGGACGTTGCTTGGCGGAAAATGGCGGGGCTACGTGACGTGATCGCGCACGACTACTTTGGGATCGACGTGGATCTCGTGTGGGACATCGTGCAGCGCGACGTTCCTGCGGCGCGGCTCAAGGTCGCGGCCATTCTGCAAACGGCTTTTTCGAGCTAGGTCGGCCGTGGCGGCGGGCACATCTGGGCCAGCTGACGCCGGGCGGGGTTCCAGCCGTACCGGCGGTCCGAGTCTCGTTTACCGGGGGTTTTTCGCGGCGGCCTCAAAAAAATGCGCACGGGGGGCATCCGTGCTTCCCTTCCGCCCCTGTTTTGGCTAGGTGGCCGCAACCCCCACCAACAAAGAGACATCGTGGCAACTCGAATCCCCCTCGACCGCATTCGTAACATCGGCATCTCGGCGCACATCGACTCGGGCAAGACGACGCTCACCGAGCGCATCTTGTTCTACACGGGCCGCATTCACGCCATCCACGAGGTGCGTGGCAAGGACGGCGTCGGCGCCAAGATGGACTCGATGGATCTCGAGCGCGAGAAGGGCATCACGATCCAGTCCGCCGCGACCTACTGCGTGTGGAAGGGCTCGAAGGGCCAGTTCGAAGACATCAACATCAACATCATCGACACGCCCGGCCACGTCGATTTCACGATCGAGGTGGAGCGCGCGCTGCGCGTGCTGGACGGCGCGATCCTGGTGCTCGACTCGGGCAAGGGCGTGCAATCGCAGTCGATCACCGTCGACCGGCAGATGAAGCGCTACCGCGTGCCGCGCATCGCGTTCGTGAACAAGATGGACAACCCCGGCGCGAACTACGAGCGCGTCGCGGACATGCTCAAGGAAAAGCTCGGGCATCACCCGGTCAAACTGCAGGTGCCGATCGGCGCCGAGGACAAATTCCAAGGCATCATCGACGCGATCAGCGGCAAGGCCTACTACTTCGACGGCGACGACGGCGAAAAGATTCGCGAAGAGGATCCGCCGGCAGATCTAGTCGAAGCCAGCAAGGAAGCGCGCGCGCTGATCATCCAGCAAGTGGCGGACGTCGACGACGAGCTGGCCGAGAAATTCTTGACGGAAGAGCCCGTGAGCGACGACGAGCTCCGCGCCGCCGTCCGCCGCGCGACGCTCGCGCTCAAGATGACGCCGGTGATGTGCGGGTCTGCGATCAAGAACAAGGGCGTGCAGCTCTTGCTCGACGGTGTCGTGTTCTTTTTGCCGCGACCGACGGAGGTCGTCAACGAAGGCCACGATCAGGACAAGAACGAAGAGAAGGTGACGATCCTCTCGGATGCCACCAAGCCGTTCGTGGGCCTCGCGTTCAAGCTGCAGCAGGACAAGTACGGGCAGCTCACGTACTTCCGCGTCTACCAGGGCTCGGTCACGTCCGGCGACACCATCTACAACATCTCGAACGAACGCCGTAAGGTGCGCGTGCCCCGCATGTTCCGCATGCACTCGGACGATCGCGAAGAGATCCAGACCGCGGAAGCCGGCGACATCGTCGCGTTCTACGGCGTGGAGGCGAGCTCGGGCGAAACCTTCACCGACGGCAAGGTCAACTACACCTTGACATCGATGCATGTGCCGGCCGCGGTGATCTCGCTCGCCGTCGCGCCGAAAGACAGGGCGTCGGAGTCGAACTTCTCGAAAGCGCTCAATCGCTTCACCAAGGAAGATCCGACCTTCCGCGTGCACCAGGACGAAGAGTCGCAGCAGACGATCATCAGCGGCATGGGCGAGCTCCACCTCGACATCTACATGGAGCGCATGCGCCGCGAGTACAGCTGCGACGTGATCGCCGGCCAACCGCAGGTCGCTTATCGTGAGACCATCACGCAACGCGCCGAGATCGCCTACACGCACAAAAAGCAGACCGGCGGCTCCGGCCAGTACGGTAAAATCGGC
>DASYCR010000358.1:0-6344 GCA_036500095.1 Polyangiaceae bacterium | reverse complement strand
GGTTTGATCTGCATCGAACTGCGACACGGGAATGAACTGTGCGCCTGCTTCGTCCGATTCCCCCAAAACAACGACCACGACGTCTGAGATGTCGTCGCCGATCTCTAGCTGAGCAAGTCGTACTGGCGGCTCTCCGCGCTTCTCAACAAACCCCGCACCAAGCGGGAACGCGCGCGCGCATTCCATCACGTGCTTCGCAGTCACTAGCAATCGCCGTGTGCCAGAGACAACACGAAAACCCGAACCCACGTGCTCGCCTTCACGCGGGCCTTCGATTCCTACGATAGAGCATACGTATGGGAAAGTGTGCTCCGCCATTGGGCCTACGGTTCCGGCAACGAAGCTCACTGGATCGAACGCGACCACTCAGACCTCTCGGGACTCGCGAACGGCATCCAGTACGACTTGAACATCACGCACCAGGCCCGCAGCAAGCTCGCCAGCGGCGGCTACCAGGTGTTGTTCACCTTCGACAACGCGAGGCCCGAGCCTCAAATAGATATGTCCTGAATCCTCACCGCAGACGTCCGCGGTCAGCAGATGTCCACGTTGGGTGCGCTCGATCGTGACACCGGCGATAATAGCCTCCGCGCTAGCCCTTGTTGGAATGAAGAACGAACCGAAAGCGTAGAGTTCGACCACTCCACCGGACGTCTGGGCCAATTTGACGACAACTTCGGGGTCTCGCACATGGACGTCATCTCTGAGCTGATCGAGCGCGTCCTGAATCGCTCGCTGCACATCGTCCCACTGGAATATCTCGCTCGGTTCGAGTTCGAGTTCGAGTTCGAGGCGCGGACGCACCAACGGTGTTCTCGGAACCGCTTCGAAACAGAAAGCCGGATTCATTTCTTGGTCCTTATTCTAGCACAACTGCGTCGAGGACTTTTTGAGTTAGCTCATGCACACGATCGGATTCCCGCGAGCTCGCCCAATCGGTGAGAGCCACGTCGTCGATGGCTCCCCCAACATCCAATGGCACAATCGAAACATGGCCATCGCCGTGGTCAATGCATTTGAGCGGACTAGCAAGCTTGTCGGGGTCGATCGCCTTGACCTTGCTGTGCTCTCGGACGCGATCCCTGCTGGCATGACACGAGAGTCCACGCTTCTCACCTTGGGTATCTTTCCCAGGTCTCGGAGTCATGCTTTTCGGTGTGCCCGAAGCACTTCTTAGAATCCGAGCCACGCTCGGCTAGCGTACTCCAAATAGCATCCGCTTCCTCACAATGGATCGTCGTCCCTCCCTTTTATCGATGCTGCGCCCCAAGCCGAGAAGGCGCGCCAGCCTAGCTACGGCGTCGGCACGGGCCGCGTCGTGGTGCGCGGCTGCATCTGGGTGAAGCCTTCGTTCAGCCAGCGATCGCGGAGCTTTTGCGCGAGGTCGCCCGAGTCGCGCCAGGGGACGGCGACGGCGTAGATCAGGCAGGCGTTGGGGTACGCGGGATAGGCGGCCCATGCCGCCGAAAAGTCTGCGCTGGTGAAGCCGAAGTTCACGTGGCCGTCGACGCGGCGCATCTCGAGCGTCTCGCCACGCCACTTGGCGAAGCGCGGCTCGAACGGTCCGAACTTCACGTCGAAGGCGCGCGTCTGCGGCAGGCCCCATTGCTCGAAGCGTCGTATGCAGCTGTCGCTGGTGACGAGCGTGCCCTCCGGCACGTCTTGCACGAAGACGATCGCCATCACGTGGTGATCGTCGCCGTAGCGAAAGCCCGTGAACTGCTCGACGCCGAAGTAATGCACGCGCCGCCAGTTCTCCCAATCCGGCGTGGGCGCCCAGACCAAGTCGTCTTTGTCGTTGCGCGCGCCCCAGCCCACGCTCAGCAAGCGCTCGAGCGCCGCGCGGTGCGGACTCACGGCGTCGCCGCCCGGCTCTTTGACCGTCACGCTGGCCGGCGTGGGCGGACGGGCGGGCACCGCCGGCGGCTTCGGCTGCGGCGGCGGAGCTGCCGAACAAGCGAGGAGCGCGAGCGTCGGTCCGACGCACGCCCACTTACGAGCGCTTCTTCCAGATTGGGAGAACCGAGCTGCGGGCACACTCATGATACGCGCCGAGGCCGGCTAGTCTGACATGAAAGCGGCGGAGTTCGGGCAGGGCCCGACCGTGCCAGGAAATTCAACTACTTGGCGATGGACACCCAGATGCCGGCATCGCTGCCGCTCGGCACCACGAAGATCAGCCCGCTCTCAGGCCAGAGCACGGGCAAGAGCTCGGAAACGCCCTCGTGAATCGTCGCGCGGAAACCGAGGTCGACGTTGTCGTACTCGAGCCTACCGGCGCCGCTCGCGGCGTCGACGTTGCTGATGAACGCGGCTCCGGGCAGCTGCATTTGGTCGAGCAACGCGAACTTGCCCGGCGCCACGCCGGTCGCGAGCACCGGCATGGTGCTGGTGTCGTCTTGCCAATACTGCGCAAGGTGCAGCGTGCCGCTCGCGCCGTCGAAGTCCGTGAGCAAGAGGCCTTGCCAGCGCGACTCCACGCTGGTCGTGAAATAGTCGTCGTGTTGCGCGAGAAAGCCATGAATCGGCACGCGCGGCGCGCTCACGTGAACCCCCGCGCAATCGCTGCGACAAGGCGCGGCGAGGTCGGCTACGCCGCCAGCCGCGTTGATCAAGAGCTCGTCGTAGTTCAGATCCGGGTACGTGTGGTCTTTGTCGGCGATTTCACTGGTGATCAACACCTGGCTCGCCAAGAGCGTCGGACCGATCACCATTTGCGGGTCGGAGGCGTCGACGGACACGTCGAACGTGATGAGGTCTCCGCTCGTGCCGTCGGAGTTGGCGAGCGCGTACGGCACCGAAGCCCACTGAAGCCAAGCGTATTCGACCCCGTCGGCGATCGGGTACTCGGTGCCGAGCGGCAGCGGCGCGTACAGCGAATCGAGCGGCTCGAGCTCGTCCGACGTGTCGGACGAAAACGCGCTCGGCGTCGCGATCGAGAGCGAACCCCGGCTCGTGCCCGGCACTGGATCGCTGAGCGTGGCGACTAGCGGCATGTCGCTACGCGTGATCAGCACGCGCGTGAGACTCGGATCTCCGGCGATCGCGAATTGGTAGCGAATACGGCCCGTGCGCGTGACCAGTGCGGGATCGCTGCACGGCGAATGGTAGACGACGCCCTCGAAGGAATCGAGGCCGTCTGAGCCCCGATACCCGGGGTGAACCTGACACGCCCCGGGCTCCACCAGCTTGTCGGTGTCGGTGTCCGGCGCTAGCGGGAACAGCTCGAGCGCATGTAGACCCGCGCTGTCCGTGTAGTACGCCGAAAATTCGGGCTGGGTGTAGCCGTTCGGGATCGCCACGCCGTCTACGCCGCTGCCAAAGCGCGCTTGCTCGTGCCACGTTTGATCGAACAGCACGACTTGACCGTCGCCTTGCACGACCCACTCGAACAAGTAGCCGCCATCGGCGACCTCGCTCGCGAGCGGATAGGCCGCGACGAACGAACTGACGAGCGGACGAACCGAGTCGAGCGCGACGTCCGCAAAACTGAGGCCTCCTGCGCTCCGCACGGCGAAGCCGTTCTTCGCCGTCGCGTCGAGCGGCGGCCAGCTGGCGCTCGGCACGCTCAGCCCGAGCGGGTGGCAGAGCGGATCGGCGAAGCGCAGCGCGCCCTGGCCCGAGTCGTCGCTCGATTCGAGGTAGCCGATCGTCAGCGCCGGCATGTCCCGGCGCGCAAAATCCGCGTCGTAGGCGGCCACGTCGGACAGTTGACATTGGCTCTGGTGCTGCGCGTCGATCACGCTGAGCGCGCGCCCGCCGTCACCGCGCTGGCCGGGGCGCGCGGTCAGATAGGCGGCGACCTTCGGCTGGATGCCCAAATGCAGATCGTAAAACGAGCCCGCGATCAAGCGCGTGCCGCCCTGCTCGAGGTAACTCTTTTGATCCGGCACGAGCGCGTTGCCCGCCGAAACGAAGCCTCCCGCGGGATTGCAGCCGGCGAGCACGACGACACAAACACCAATCGCGCCGTGCCCCCGAAGAGAGCTCATCGCCAAACCTTTCACTCTCGGGCGAGCGCCGTCAACGTGCTCTTGGCCGAGCGCCGTCGAACGCGCGATCAAAGTATTGACCGCGCCGCCAACCGATCCGAGGCTTTCCGCCCCGGCATGGCCAAGAAACCGCGCAAGGCGCCCCGCGCGCGCCGGCTCGCTCCGAGCCTCGTGCACGGGGCCATGCTGCGTCGCGTGCTCCAGCGCACGGCGGTCGCCGGCATCGTGAAGATCCCCGCGGTCCCTGCGCTGGTCGACGAGTACCTGGCGATTTGCTCGGCGTTCTTCGCGGCCTCCGGCCGCGCCTTTTCCGCGGGCGAGCTCGAAGAAGCGCGCGACACGCTTGCCCAAAAGCTCAACGAGGCGTTCGCGGGCTCACCGCGCTCCAAGATCGCCATCAAGTTTCAAGCGCTCGCTGCCCGTCCGCTCGCCTACGAAATCGCGAGCGAGATCACGCCGCTCTCGGACGCCTACGAAAAGTGGATCGGTACGACGGACGCGCCGCTATTCGGTGCGCATCCCGATGCGCGCGTCTGGGCGCTCGCGCGCGAGCTCGGTCCGCGGACAGAGAGCCCGGTGCTCGATCTCGGCGCGGGCACCGGCCGCAACGCGCTCGCCCTCGCGCGCGAAGGGCACCCGGTAGACGCCGTCGAGATCACGCCCAAGTTCGCCGAGCTGATCGCGGCCGAGGCGCAAAAAGAGCAGCTCGACGTGCGCGTAGTGTGCCGCGACGTATTTCGCGATCGTTCCGAGCTCGACCGGCCTTATCGCTTGATGCTCGCCTCGGAAGTGGCGCCCGATTTCCGCGGCGTGAGCGAATTGCGCCAGCTGTTCGAGCTCGCTGCCGCGGTCCTGGCGGAGGGCGGCTATTTGGTCTTCAACATTCACCTGGCCGTGCAGGGCTACACACCCGAAAAGTCGGCGCGCGAGTTCAGTCAGCAATGCTACTCCGCGCTGTTCACGGCCAGTGAAGTCGTGGAGGGCGCGAGCTCCCTGCCCTTCGAGCTCGTGAGCAACGACTCGGTGTACGACTACGAACGCGCGCACTTGCCCGAAGGCGCGTGGCCGCCCACACCCTGGTACGAAAACTGGATCCGCGGGCTCGACGTGTACGAGCTCGAGCAGAGCGAGTGCCCGGTCGAGCTGCGCTGGCTCGTGTTTCGGAAAACGGCGGCGAACGGCGGCGCGCGCGTCGACAGCCAAGCGCTGTTCGGCCTCGCGCACGACCAGGACAAACGCGCGCGGCGCTTCGATTCGGGCGCGCTCAGGCAGGCGCTCGTGCGGCGTCTGAAGGGGCGCGCCGCCGTCGCGGGCAGCATCACGCTGCCGGCCGTGCCCGCGCTGCTCGATCCATTTCTCGAGCTGTGCGTCGCGCCGTTTCGCGTGCTGGAGCGCGATTTCTCGGCGAGCGAGGTGGCGCAAGGGCGCCAGCATTTTCAGCAAGTGCTGAGTGAAGCGTTCGCGGGGTCACCGCGCTCGAACGTGATCGTCGAGTACGAGGCGCCGATGAGCGCCGATCTCAAGTACACCGTGACGGCCGATCCCGTCTCGCTCGCCAGCGCCTACGAGGAATGGTTCGAACGAGCGCCCGACGGCCTGTTCGGTTCGCAGCCGGACGCGCGTGTGCTCTCGCTCGAGAGCGAGCTGGGCCTGCCGAGCGAGAACCGCGTGCTCGATCTGGGCGCCGGACTCGGCCGCAATGCGCTCGAGCTCGCGCGGCGCGGATACGCCGTGGACGCGGTCGAGCTCACGCCGAAATTCGCGGAGCTCCTGGCGGGCGCCGCAGCACGCGAAAAACTCGACGTGCGCGTGCTCGAGCGCGATTTGTTCCAATGCGAGCGCGAGCTCCGACCCCCGTATCGCCTGGTGCTCGCGTCCGGCGTCACCGGCGATTTTCGCGACAGCGCCGCGCTGCGCGAACTCTTCGCACTCGCTGCGCGCGTGCTCGCGCCGGGCGGGCTGCTGCTGCTGAGCGCGCACGTCGCGCTCGAAGGCTACGCGCCGGAGCTCGCGGCGAGCGAATGGGCACAGCAAAATTCCGCGCTGTTCTTCACGCGTGGCGAGCTCGCGAACGCGCTCGCCGGCTTGCCGCTCGAGCTCGCCGGCGACGACTCGGCGTTCGATTTCGAGGAAACGCATTTGCCCGAATCCGCCTGGCCGCCCACGCCCGAGTATCCGGAATGGGCGTCCGGCACGCACCTGTACGCGCTCGAGCGCGAGCACTCTCCGATCGAGCTCAGGTGGCTGCTATACCGAAGGTCGGTGTCATGACCCAACGCAAGCCCAAAAAAGATCGCGAGACCAACGCCGCGATCTTGCGCGCCGCCATGTTGCGCCGTCTGCCTCGCCAGC
>DASYCR010000357.1:0-7986 GCA_036500095.1 Polyangiaceae bacterium | reverse complement strand
CGACCGCGCCGGAGATCGCCGTCGAGGGCTGGCTCGCCGCCGCGCGCGCCGCCGTCTGCACCAAGCTCTTGGTCGCGCCCGAGCTGGTGCTGCCGACGCGCATTCTGAAAGTATTGCGCGTTCATGCGCTCGCGCATGGTTCGGTCGGGCTCGACGCGGCGCTCTCCGGTTACCGCAGGGAGCTACTCGGCGCCGAGCTCATGCACTTCGCGGCCGAATTTCCACTGCGCGGGATCTGAGAGACCGTGCTCTGGCGCTGCATCGTCGCTGACGTATAGTCCGCCCGTGTCCACCTCCGAAGCCGTCACCCGTCAGATCCGCGTCCAGGTCGAGGCGCGCTACTCGCCAGAGCACTCGAGTCCGCAACAAGGCGAGTGGTTCTTCCTCTACACGGTGAAGATCGAAAATGAGGGTCCCGAGACGGCACAGCTAGTCAACCGACATTGGATCATCACCAACGCGGTCGGTGAAGTCGAGCAGGTGCGCGGGCCCGGAGTGGTGGGGCAAAAGCCGGTGCTCAAGCAGGGCGAGAGCTTCGAGTACACATCGGGCTGTCCGCTCAAGACTCCATTTGGCTCGATGAGCGGCACCTATGAGATGATGCTCGAGAACGGCGAGCGCTTTCTGGCTGAGATTGGCGCGTTTGCGCTGCGCGAGCCCGGCGCTTTTCACTGACGCGGCTGGGCATTCTCTTGACCGCCAAGGCGGTGTACGCTGCGCGCGCGGCTTAACTTCGCCCGACGGGTCAGGCGGGGCCGACTCGTATGGACGCGCCTATTTCAATCGGAGACGTTCTGGCTGGGAAGTACCGCGTCGAGCGTGTGCTCGGCGTGGGCGGCATGGGCGTGGTCGTCGCGGCCGAGGACCTGCTCCTCGAACGGCGCGTCGCGATCAAGTTCTTGCTCGACGACGGCCTGCAGAATCCGGAGGTGTTGGCGCGCTTCGGGCGTGAAGCGCGTTCGGCGGTGCGCATCGAGAGCGAGCACGTCGCCCGCGTGATCGACGTGGGTTCACTGCCCAACGGCTCGCCGTACATCGTGATGGAGTATCTCGAGGGCAAGGATCTCGCTCAGCACGTGGCCGCGCAAGGAGCGCTGCCCGTCGAAGAATCCGTCGACTACTTGCTACAAGCCTGCGAGGCGATCGCCGAAGCGCACGCGCTCGGCATCGTGCATCGCGATCTCAAGCCCGCCAATCTGTTCTTGACCCGGCGCACGGACGGCACGGTCTTCGTCAAGGTTTTGGACTTCGGCATTTCCAAGGCGGTCTCCGGCGCCCGCGGCTCGCAGCCGGACGTGTCATTGACCAAAACCTCGGCAGTGATGGGCTCGCCGTTGTACATGGCGCCCGAGCAAATGCGCTCGACGCGCACGGTCGATGCGCGCGCCGATATTTGGGCGCTCGGCGTGATTTTGTACGAGCTCGTCTCCGGCAAGGTGCCGTTCGAAGCCACGGCGATGCCCGAGCTCTGCGCGCTGGTGCTCACCGAGGCGCCCATGCCGCTCGACAAGCGCTGTCCGTCGGTGCCAACGGCGCTGGCCGGCGTCGTCGCTCGCTGCCTGGAGAAAGAGCCCGCGCAGCGCTTCGCCAACATATCGGAGCTCGCCAACGCTTTGGCCGGCTTCGGACCCCAGAAGGCGCGGCTGTCCGCCGAGCGCATTTCGCGCGTCCTACGCGCGGCGGGCGTCGACACCCATCCAATCACACAACAGACAGACAGCGCGCTCCCGGCGGAACGACCCGGCGAAGCCACGAGCGCCGCGTGGAGCCCGGGCACGACGGGCAGCGTTCGACGCGCGAGCGCGCTGCCGGTGATCGCGGTCGGCGCCCTGCTCTTGCTCGGCGCGGGCGTGGGAACCGTGTTCTTGATGAACGGCCGCAAGGCGAGCCTCGATGCGAGCACCGCGAGCGCGCCCGCCGCGCCGCTGCCACCCGCGGTGTCCGTCGAGCCCGTCGCAGCGCCACTTCCCTCGCTGCCCGTCGGGGTCGCGCCGGAAACCGACGCGATTCCTGCGAACTCGGCCGTGGGTGAGCCGTCGAGCCCCATCGCGAGTGCAGGAACACCGGCGGCGCCGGCAGTCGTGGCTCAGGCCACGCATTCGGGCTTTGGAAAAGCCAGCAAGCCTTCGGCACCAACGCCCCCGTCGGTCGTCGCGACGCCCGTCGTCGTGGCACCCGTGGTCGCCGCGCCCGTCGTGCCGGCGCCGGTCGCCGAAGCACCGCCTATCGCCGCGCCACCCGTCGCACCGGCTCCGCCTCCTCCCGCTCCACCCAAAAAGCGCAACGCGCTCGATATCGTATTCAAGTGATGTCGTTGCTATCAATCCAACGCAAGACCTCGTTCGTGCTCGCGATCTCGGTCGCGCTCGCGAACACGCCGCCGTGCTGGGCTGCCACGCCCAAGAAGAATGCGAAAGCCACGAGCACCAGCGCGGCCCCCGCGCCGGTGGCCGCAGCGCCCGCACCCGTCGCGGCCACTCCGGCTAGCCCTGCGGGTCCCAAATCCCTGAGCGATACACTCACAGGCGACGCCAAGGCGGACTACGAGGCAGGCAAGCTGCTCTATGGCGACGGCGACTACGCGGGCGCGCGCGTGAAGCTGTTCGCCGCTTATGACTTGTCACACGATCCGCGCCTCCTATGGAACGTCGCCGCGTGCGAAAAGGGCCAGCGCCACTACGCCAAGGTCGCTACATTGGTCCAGCTGTACCTCAAGACGGGCGGTGATCTGCTGACCGACGACGATCGCAAAGAGGCTCAGGATCTGCTGAACGCGATCGAAGCGTTCACGGTCGGGCTGTCGATCACCGTGAGCGAACCCGACGCGCAGATCTTCGTCGACGGCACCTCGGTGGGCGCCTCGCCACTGCCCGGTGCCGTTACCGTCGACATCGGCACGCGCCAGATAGAGGTGCAAAAGCCCGGGTTCTTGAAGTTTTCGAAGAGCCTAGCGGTTGGCGGCAACAAGCAAGCGGCGCTCGACGTCAAACTCGAGCGTGAAGTGCACGAAGGCGAGCTCACCGTGAACGCCCCGCCGAAGGCGACGATTTTGATCGACTCGAAGCCCGTCGGTGTCGGCCGTTTCGTGGGCAAGCTGCCGAGCGGCGGCCACACGCTGCACGTCGACGCGCCCGGCTTTCGCGCTTACCAAAGCGAGGTCGTGATCCAGGATCACGAAAAGCGCGGCGTCGACGTGGTGCTCGAACCGAACGCGGCGCCTGGTGCGGCTCCCGCCGTTCCGGAAGAGCCTACGGGCGCGCTGCACGGTCTCGAACTCGGTCTGCACACCGGCTACGCGACGCAAAGGAACGTTCTCAAGTCGAATGGAACACAGCCCCGGCAAAACGCCGATGTCACTTCGATCATCCCGATCGGAATCGACATCGGCTATCGGCTCGGACGCCCGACGTACCTCGGCTTTTTCGGCGAGTACGGCACGCTCGATCGTTCGGACACGTGCGGGATCGTGGTTCACGGTCCACATCCGGATTTTCCGGGCGACGGCGCGGTGCGCTATGGCTTCACCAGTTGTTCCTCGCTCGCAGGCGGCTTACAGCTTGTGTTCCACCTCTTGCCGCGCACGATCGTCGATCCCTATTTTGGGTTCGAAGTCATGGGTCAGACCGCCTTCACTCAGTACCGAAGTTTCGATCCGACGAACGGTCACACGAACCAGGGCAAAGACAACAATTTCGAGTTGCAGACCGGCATGCGGCTCGGAATCGACACGCACCCGATCCCGACGCTTGGTGCCGGCATTTACACCACGCTCGCGGCCAGCGTGGGCGGGAGTCAACCGCCCAACGACGGCAACGCCTGCTCGTCCAACTCGGGCAACAATGGGTCCGACGTGGGGTGCCCGGGCGCGGGCTTGGGTTCGTACTTCATGTTCGGGCTCCGGGTGGCGTATACTTTCCAATGATGCGGGTCTCTTACTTCGGGCGACGAGGTTTGCGCCGCTGGCGCACGCTGAGCGCGGTCGCGAGCGCGAGCGTTGTGACGGCGCTGGTCGTCGCGAACGGTTGCTCGAACTTCGCCGGTCCTGGTCCAGATCCAGCGGCAGACGGACGCGTCGACGGCGGTCACGGGCTCTCTGGGTCGGGCTCTGGCGGTAGCGCGGCGAGCTGCAACCCACTGACGTCGTTCGATCCGAACGGCAACGGCCCGGGCTGCAGCAAGCTCTACAACTGCTTGGCGACCAAATGCGACAGCGTCATGCGCACGTGCTTCAGCGGCTCCTATCAGAACCCGAGTTTCGGCGGCGGTTTGTGCGAGGGCTTGACCACGTGCATGATCAACCAGGGTTGCAGCACGAGCTCGACCAACTCTTGCTCGCGCAATGCGGCCTGCAGTGCGTGCCTCACCGCGCTCGTCGAATGTGAAACGTCGAACTGCAACAACTCCGCAAGCAACAGCTGTGGCTCGCTGGGCGCGGGTGGGAGCGGCGGTTTCGGCGGGGGAGCATCAGGGACCGGCGGAATTCGAACCACGGGCGGCGCGGGTGGTATCGGAACCACCGGCGGCGCGTCCGGCGCGGGAGCAAAAGGCGGCGCCGGTGGCACGTCGAGCACCGGCGGCTTCGCGGGAACAGCGGGCTCAGCTGGCGGCACGGCCGGCACGGCGAGCGGCGCAGGTGGCTCTTCCGGCGGTTCAGCGGGCGCCAGCGGCGCGTCCGCCACCTGCCCGACGGCGACGGATCCCAATATCGTCGACGCCCCGGGCTGCTTCGTCGGTTGCGACGCGAGCCTCTCATCCGACAATCCAAAGGGCATTCAGGGCGCGTTCTATGGCTTTGGCGACGGGAAGTCGTGCACCGTAGAAGATCCGATCTGCACGCCCGCAAACGGTGTGTGTATGACGGGCGCGACCGTAGTCGACCAAACCTACGCCAAATGGGGTTGTGGCATTGGCCTCCAGCTCAACTCCAGTGGCGGAGCCAACCCGACGCGTGCAGTCTATAGCGGCCCCGCACAGTGCTTCAACTACGTGCTGAGTGGGAACAGCGGCGGCAATGAGGTTCGCATTGGCTTCACCGAGACAGCCACTGTGGTGTCGCTGATCTCCCCGTACGTCTCGATTCCCGCGTTCACCAACGGTCATAGCGGCCAGATTTGCTTCAAGGACGTGAACTGCCAAAGCCAGCTCGTCTGCACGCAGACCGTCACAACCGGCTGCTGCACATCGATCACCGGCAACGGCACGCCGTACGACCTTCAGATCGGAGTCGTGGGCGGCAACCATGCGGGGAATTTCAACGTCTGCCTCACGAGCCTCGTGCCGGGGTAGTACGGCAAAACCTCGTGTCCGAGTGTTCTCCTCTTGGAGATCGCGCGTTACCTGCCCACGCGCCACGCCTCGTCGCCGGTCGAGGGGCTGTACGCGCGCAGCGCGCCCCAGTTGGCGGCGATCACGTAG
This sequence comes from Polyangiaceae bacterium, assembly GCA_036500095.1. GTDB lineage: Bacteria > Myxococcota_A > Polyangia > Polyangiales > Polyangiaceae > PMG-095. Next base: position 2,571 of record DASYCR010000357.1, on the reverse strand, counting down.
CGCCCGTTGAACTCGAAGGACTCGGGATTGTTGCTCGAGATGTCCGGCACCGGATGCTCGTACAGCTGATTGCCCGTCTTTTCGTCGAGGCCGACGATGACGCCCTTGCTGCGATCCGCGGGTTGGGCGACCCAGAGCAGGATCTTGTCGCCGGCGACGGCGATACCACTGTCGAACGTGCACGCGGCGTACGGGAGCTCGTGCGACCAGACCTGACGCGAGCCCTCGCTGACGGCAATCGTGAGGATTTCGGTGCCGGACGAGCGCTTGGTCATCGTGTACTTGCGCACGCCGACCGCGAGCTCCGTACTGTGATCGGTGAGCCCCAAGATCCCCGGAGGGTCGGCGGTGTAGCGCTGCATGCTGCCGCTGATGGCGCAGTCGGCCGCGACGCCGCTCGGGAGCTGCACGCCCATGGTCGTGCCATCGTCGGTCTTGATGCGGGCGCAACCCGTACCGGCACCGTACGCGTCGAGCTTGTCGCGCGCCATCACGTGCGTAACGCCCCACGGACTGCGCGCGGTGTAAAAGTCCAGCTGAAAGCTCGCCTCGGCGACCAGGAAGCGGTCGCGACCGAGACACGCGAGCTGCGGGTATTTGGGCGACGGAGTGCCGATCCACAGCACTTTGCCGCTCGAGCCGTCGATCACGGTGGGCGTCGTGTTCTCGCCCGCCGTCGTGCCGCTCAGACCAGCGATGTCGAGCACGCCGTCGCCGTTGGCATCCACGAAGCAACCGGGGGGCGACGCGCTCCAACCGAGCGAACTGTTGACCACGCCGCCGCCGGAGCTGCCGGCTCCGCTGCCTGCGCTCGAATTGGCGCTCCTAAAAACCAGCGGTATCACGCTAATCACACTGCCGATCAGCGCGATCGCCACGATCATGATGATCGCGATTTTGCCACCCGCGTTGCCAGCGGGCGCCGTCACGGGCCGCACCGGCAGCGGCGCGGGTAAGCTCTGTTGCGGCACCACGCTGGTCATGCCGCAGTATTGGCACACGACGCTGGTTTGACTCGGGTGAACATCGAGCGGCGCCCCACAGCGATCGCACTTGATGAGCATGGCGCGACGCTAGCCGAACTAGGGTTGTGAGGTTATTTTTTGTTTGATGTAGTCGCACGCATCAGGCCCAGCGACCTCGTCGACCAGATGGGAAGCATGCGCCGGGTCCGCCGGATTTTTGTGGGTCTTTTTCTTGTGTGCCGATCGCGATCTGCCAGTTTCAAGACCTCACGCGCCTGCGTGCGGGGCTCCGCCCACCCCTTCGGGTATGTCGAAGCGCCACCGGCGCCCCGGGAGTATTGAGACTAGGACACTAGCGACTAGCAGACGACGGGCACACCGTGACGCCGATCGGTACGCTCGTTTCACAGCCGTTGCGGGCTTGTCCGTCGCAGTCGCGGAAGCCTGGATCGCAAATGGCGACGCCGCATTTGCCGCCGCCACAGCCGGCGGTGGCGTGTGGAATCTCACACGGAGCTGCCATGCAGCTGCCGCAATGCTCGGGATCGTGGGCGATGTCGACTTCGCAGCCGTCAGCGGGGTCGGTGTTGCAGTCCTCGTACTTACCGCTACAGGATGCGATCGCGCAGGTGCCGTCGGAGGCGCAGCGCGCGGTTGCGTTGGCCTGCGGGCAGGGTTGATCACAGCGCGCCGCCGCACAGCCGTACGCGGGATCTTGCGTCGAGACGCAGCCGCGCGGGCAGCGTTTTTCTCCGGTTGGACAACCGCTGTCGAGTTCGTCCGCGTCGACCACCAGCGTACACGCGGCGAAGCCCAGACTGAGGAGAGCGAAGCACACGCGCAACAACCAACGCAGCCAGCTCGGAAAAGGGCGGCGCTCGGCGAGCACTCAGAACGCTCCCGAAAAATCCAGGCGCGGACCGTGCGCGCTGGAGCTCACGCCGATTGCGAGCGAGCGCGTGTCCGCAACCGTAGGCCGCGTCAGATAGAAATACACCGCGGCAGAAGCCGACAGCGCGGCCACCGCAAAGCCCGCGTCGGCGAGCAGCGCCTTTTCACGCACGCTGTGCACGGTGTCCTCGTCGCAGATCGGCTGGCAACTCTTCGCGTCGCGCGAGCGCGCGGACAGCGCTTTTCCGCCGAAATAGCTGCCCCAGGCCAACCCGACGACCGCTGTGCCGGCGAACACGTAGCTCGTCACTGGGATTGGTCGTCGCGCGTGCGCTGCGCTAGGTCGAGCCGTCATGACAGCCATCGGTTGTCCGGACGTCACGGGCGTCGGCGCGCTGATCGGAGGCGACGCAACCGGCTCGACGGGCGCGAACCTCACGTACACGACGCGACTCTTCTCGCCCTCGCGCACGAGCACGCTTTGATCGACAGGCGCGTAACCCGAAAGCTCGAAATGAAAGGTATGTTGCCCCGGATTGACGTCCGTGGCAGCGCTGGAAACGCTCGTGAGCAGGGGAACGCCGTCCATCGTGACGCTGACGGCCGTCTCGTCACCGTGCGCCGAACTCACCGCGAATACCAAGGACGGGACACTGCGATCCACCTCGTCGTACCAGGGCGCGCAATCCGCGCGCACCACTTGTGGGCAGGCCGA
>DASYCR010000356.1:0-2252 GCA_036500095.1 Polyangiaceae bacterium | reverse complement strand
CTTCGAAGACGCGAGTTTCGACGCAGTTTGTATGTCGTCCGTTTTTCACTGGCTTGCGGACAAGGCGAAAGCCCTCGCCGAAGTACGCCGTGTCCTGCGGCCGGGCGGGCGCCTCGGCGCGACGACCTCGCCGCACGAACTCGCCAGGGCCGGCACGGTGCGCCTCGTGCTCGAGCCGCTGCTCGCGCGCGAGCCCTATGCCAGCCGAGTCGATAGCTCGAGGCTCACGTTTGCGAAGCCGGGCTGTACGACGACCGACCTCGTGTTGTTGGTCCTCGAGAGTCGACTCGAGCTCGTCGAGCTTCAAGTGACGCAAAACACACAAACCTACGCGAGCGGTGAGGCTCTCGTCGCGTTTATCGAGGCGAGTGCGTTTGGCACTTTCCTGCGCCCCATCCCGGAGGACCTTCGGCCTTTGCTCCGTGCGGATCTGGTCGCCGCCCTCGATGTGCAGAGAGGGCCCGAGGGCGTTGCGCTCCGCAGCTGGGGAGTCTTATTCATCGCGACGCGCGTTTGAAGGGAGTGCTGCCCCACGCACCTCTAACCCCCACGGCTCTGCCATGTCGCGCGGGCGAAGAATCGATCACTCACGGCGTCAGAAAAGATATCCTTGCGACCGACCGCGCCGCCCCTTAAATTGGACGCATGTCGTGGGAGAGTTCGAGCCGGAAGGCGATTGGCGACGAGTCGCGTGAGCGGCGCACGCGGCGCAGCTGGCATCCCACGATGCTCACGGCGCTGCTCGCGCTACTCGCGCAATCGTGCGGGCTCGTGTCGAGTGAGGCAAACAGCGCCACGCCGGGGGCGAGCGGTGCCGCGAACGCCGGCACCGGCGGCGCCCTGAACGCCGGCACCGGCGGTACGCTGAGCCTGGGCGGTAGCCAAAGCGCCGGCGCGGCGGGCGTGAACGGCGGCGGAGCCTGCGCGGTCGACGACACTCTGTTCGCCGATCAGACGGTGATCCAAATTGGCAGTCAGCGGGTCTTTTATAGTTGGACTACCGACGACCAAGTGGCTGAGCTGCGCGCTGGCGGGCCGCTCTTCAGTCGCAGCGAGAGCCCTGGCCAAGGTCCCGGTCTCGCCGTGACACAGCTGGCTGCGTTCGGTGCCTCCGGGACTGGCTCCCAGCAGACGCTCGCGGCTCAGCTCGCGAGCAGCGTGTTCGCCAAGATTCGCTACGGCTGGACCAACCCCTGGGCGACCTTGCTCGGCTGGCCCGGAGAGAGCTACGGCACCCAGCTCTTGCAGATCGAGCTCAAGCCCGAGGCTTGGATCGCGTTCTTCAGCGCCCAGGGTCTGTACGTGAACGACGCGCAGGGTCAGTCGGTGGCGATCGAGACCGCTCTGGCGAGCCCGGAGCGCATCGGTGCCATCTACTTCGAGTCGAGCGCCGATCCGTCGAGCGTGACATGCGGCACGTTCAGCACGAGCGCGGTGGCGTTCCGCGAGTTCGTGCTCGGAAACATCCAGATGGTCCAGCGCTGGTCGCTGGCGACACCTGAAATTGCAGGCCGCTTGAGCAGCGATATCACCGAGCTTCAGGCGTTCGAGAGCGAGCTTTCGTGTCTGGCAGTGCCGGATCAAGCTAGCTGGTCGAGCGGGCTCGAGTGCGCGTGGCAGAATAGGTCGGCAGGGTCGGGCGCGCTGATGAGCTATGACTTCTCGCTCGGTATCCCGAGCGCGCTCTATTGGCCGAGCATGGAAAATATTGCGGCGCTGATCGCCGCGCTCCAGGCGAGCATGCCCACAGGCGACCCGCTCAGTGTCACCCCTGGGGGTTAGACATGCAGGTCGTCAGCAAGGAGGTCGCGCTCGCGCGGCTGTGTGAGCACAAGCGAGCGCTGCTGGTGAACGGAGCGACGTGCGTGATGTGCGTCCTGGCCGGCAACGGCGCGGCTCCGGAGCTGATCGCCGAGAGCCGGCACTCCGTCGTTCTGCTCGACCGGTTCGCGTGCCGCTACGGGCATCTGATGGTGATCGCCAAGCAGCACGTCGAGCGCGCGAGCGAGCTCACTTGGGAGATCTACGCGGACATCCAGCGCTCCGTGTTCGACGCCATCCGCGTCGTGGAATCCTGCTTCAAACCCGCGCGCGTGTTTACCGCGACCCTGGGCGCGGCCGTCGAGCTGCCGATGACGTACTCGCACTACCACGTGCACGTGATCCCCGTGTACGAAACCGACGAACGCGCCCGGCCCGCTCGCGTGCTCAGCTGGTCCGAGGGCGTCGTCGTGTACGACGACGATGAAGCG
>DASYCR010000355.1:0-2484 GCA_036500095.1 Polyangiaceae bacterium | reverse complement strand
TCAACTCGTCAGGATTACTATTGCCAACCCCGTGAGTTCTCCAACGCCAGCCGTCTAATCGGCGGCCACTCGAGTAGGCGCACCGAACGCGAACAGTGGCAGCTCCTTCTCCGGCTCCGCGCGGTCGTTGCTTAGAATGAGCAGGCGTCCGAGGCTGCCCCGCGCGTCGCCCTGGATCTTGTCCAGCTCAACGGCGACGGTCACGGTGTACTCGCCGGGCGCGGCGCCGCGCGCGAAAGAGGCGCTAAAAGGGCCCTCGGCAATTCGCACCGCATGCAGCGCAAATCCAGGTTGAGAGCTGCTGACGGCGACCTCTCGCACCGCCGCGCCGGGCACCCTTAGATCGAAGTACGGCGTGCTAGGCGTGACAGCCAGACTTCCGACGACCTCGCATGAGTACAGCAAGCTGAGCCGCCGCGGGCGCGCCAAGTTCGTCGTGAGCACGATATTACCGACGTGCACGCCGACTTTTCGCCCCTTCACGCGCAACCTCAAACGCGCGGGGGCGCCGTTTGCCGCCGGTAGCGGCGTTACGTTGAAACCCGCGTCGCCCGCGCTCTCGAGCGTGAGCTTGGCTCGGTCCGCAAGCGCGCCCTGCGCGTGCACATCTACCGTGCGCTCCTCTCCGAACGGCATTTGCAGGCTGACGAGCGGAGTATCGAAGGTGAGTAGCGGCGTGACGCTGGCTTTGAGCTCCACTTGGCTCAAGGTCTCGCTCGTCTTCGCCGAGCGCAGCGCGAGTGTGACCAGCAAGGGCCCGTAGAATTCCGGACGGCACGTCACGTTCAGATGCCCGCTTTCGCCCGGCGGAAGCGCGCTGCGGTCGAGCTCACCGGTACAGCCCAGCGCTTCGGTATGGCTTTCGAGCTCGAGGGGCGCTCTTCCGGCGTTCGAGATTTCGAACACGTGCGACGCCGCGGTGCCTTGCACCAGCGCGCCGAAATCATATTGTGCTTGTTGGATTTCGAGCGCGGGCAGCGCGCGATCCGTCGCTGCGCTGGCGCTGGGCGCGGGCTTGGAATGAACCTGCGGCGCGCGCCGGCACGCGGAGCTCGCACCAAGGCAGAGCGCGAGCATGGCCGCGCTCCGCCCCACGCGCGCGCCGCGCCCGTTCACGGGCTGAACTTGGGCGTATTCAGCTGGCTACGCAGGCCGGAGAGGGTCGTGCCCCAATCGGGGTTGGGGTTGTACTGCGAGATCGAGACCACGCCGTCGGCCATGCGTGCGTTGATGTTCGCCGCCACGTTCCACAAGGGATCTTCGCCTGCGGCCGAGCCGTTGGCGCCGTAGCCGGTATCCGCCAAGATCGGCTTGCCCGTGACTTGACTCAAGCCAGCCCAGGTCATGCCATTCGAGGAGCGAATTTTGGTGGTATTGGCGTTGGTGCCGCCACCCGACGTATTGACGAACGTGAATTGCGTCATGTCGAAATTGGCATACCACTGCGCGCCATTGTCGCTGCCGTTGCTCGGGCCGACCCAGGGGGATGCGTCGATCGAGAAGCGCGCGTTGGGCAGCGCGCTCTTCAACGCAGTCACGATCTGCCCGAGCATTTGTCCCGCTTGCTTGCCGGTCCAGGGCGCAGATTCCGAGCTGGTGGTGTACTGGTACCAATCCGGCTCGAGCTCGAACACGATCGGGCGCGTGGTGCCGTAGCAGGCGGCAAAACCAGTGGAATAGCTCTTGTATGCGTTGATGATGTCCGGAAAATCCTGGAGGATACGCGCGGCGCCTTGATGGCAAAGGTCATTGGCTGCGACGCACGGGCTCGTGGTCACGTTGCAGTCGCACATGGTGTTGTCTTGGCGTTTCACGTGCGCGGCCGAAATGTAAGCGACCATCACGGGCACTTGATTGGCGAGCGCCGCGCCCGCCTTCGTGTCAGTACAAACTCCGCTGTGGTCGAAGGTGTCGCCCTGCATCCAGCCAGAAGTGAAGAAATCAATCTGCGATATCATCGAAGCGCCGGCGCCTTTGGCTTTCGAGTCGATGGTGCCGAAGTGAAAGCGCGACTGACTGAAGACTTTGCCCCCGGTAGCGGTGCCGCCTGCACCGGCACTACCGCCGCTGATCGCGCCCGCACTGCCAGCGCTCGCGCCGCCGCCCTTGCCGGCTCCGCCCTGACCCGAGCCGCCGCTACCGCTGCCCGCGCTCGAACCGCCCGTAGTCGAACCACCCGTAGCGGCGCCGCTTACTCCCGAGCCTCCCGCACCTGGGCTGCCACCGTTGCTCTGGCTGACTGTTCCCGAAGCGCCGGCGCTACTGCCACTCGAGCCCGCGGAGCCTGCTGGGTGACTCTGCGCGCCACCCGCGGCGGAGCCGCCACCCGCGCTGGATGAATTGGACGCACCGGACGCGCCTTCGCCGTCGCTCGAGCTACCGCATGCGGAGAGCGCAGTCAGCGGTAACACCGCGGCCAGGCCAACACGCAGCAAACCAAGGGGCATCGAGCGAGAGTGGTTTCGTGTGATCATGAATGACTTA
>DASYCR010000354.1:0-2349 GCA_036500095.1 Polyangiaceae bacterium | reverse complement strand
TCCCCGTGGCTCAGGGCATCAGATCGAGCCCGAGCCACGCGTCGACACCCCCGCGACCGAGACGATGGCCGACGAACGCGGCCAGCGCCAAGCACCCGCAGTTATGGCGGTAGCGCACGAGCGAGGAGGCCGCGAGCAACCGTCGCGCCGTCAGATCGTATTCCGAACCAGCTCCCACGCTGAGACTTGCGCCGAGCGGCACGCCGACCTGCGCCCCCGCATTCCAGCCAGGCCGATCCAAGAGCGGGACGGGAGTTTCGAGCCACTCTTCATCGAAGAGCGGCCGCGCGCGCGCAGCGGAGTCCACACTCGCTCCATCCGCATGCAAGCCGAGATGCAGCGATTCGTTCGCACCAAAACGCACCCGAGATAGTGAGACGAGCGAGCGCTGATCGGTCAGGTACGCAACGCGCTCACTCGCTCCGACGTAGCGCGCGTCGGCGGCTAGCCGACTCGTGAGCGCGGGCTCCGCGGCGCGGGCATCACGCAGCCACGCGCCGCGCAGCGATAGGCTTGCTGCCTGGCGCGCCGCGCGATCGCCGAGCGAGGTGTCGACACCTGCCGACAGGATCGCCGTGCGCTGACTGCGGGTCGCTTCGCCCCGCGGCACTGTGTCGACTATGCCGCGCGCCAGCGCGAGCGGTTCGAGCCAGTGCGCGATGCGACCGAACTGTCGCACGAGCGGCAAGCCAACGCGACTTTCGGCGCCCGTACGCACGTCCCCGTCGACGCGCTTTTCGGATACATCCAGAACCGAGGTGTCGCCCAGGCGCAGACCGACCCCGAGCGGCCCGGGACGCAGCTCACCGCTCAGCTCGGCGCGCTGCGACAAATGCGTCAACGCATGGCCGTCGAGCACGGTCGTTCGCGTCGCGCCGAGCAGATCGACGCTGGCGCTCGATCCGAGACCTGTGCCGTATCCGACGAACAACTCCGGCCCGAACGCGCCGTAGTCGCGCAGCGAGCTGCCGCGCGCGATGTCCGTGCGCAGACCGAGACCGACCACCAAATCGCCGGCATGCACGAGTCCCACCCGTGCGCGGTCCATGCGCCGCGCCGCCAAATCGAGGGAGGACGGCGCGATACGGCCGCGCGGCCCCCGCTCTGCGTCGGCGCGAAACGCGACGGTTTCGCCGGACGTCGACCCGCTGCCGTGAGCGTCGATTTCGAGCGCGCTGTTGCCCACGTGGTCCCACGCGACTCGCGAGGTGCTGCTCTCCGTCGTCAGCTCGGTCTCCACGCGCGCGCCGCGAGCAACGTACGTGCCGACCCCGACGTCCAAAGCCGACTTCACCTGGCCGGCATCCACGAGCAGCGGCAGGTGCGCTCCCGCACCGACGAGAAAGCCGTCTTGTCCGCGATAGGACACGCCAGGCAGCGTCAAGCCGACGCGCGTGGGCGCGCGCAGCCAGAGGCCGGGCAACCAGAGGACCGGAACACCGCCCACCTCGACCGCCGCGTTCGAAAAAAGGGCGTCTGTCGGCGGTGCGAGCGTCGCTGAGGTCGCGTGCAACGTGATCGGGGCGTCCGGACACGCGCAAAATGCGACTCGACTCGAACCGTCGGCTTCGACGCCTCGTGGTCCACGGTTGAGCCTCAGGTGCTCGCTCGTGAGCTGATACCGCTGCGCATTGACGTGAACGTTCCCGTCGAGCTCGAGGGTGCCAAGTTTCGGATCGACTTCGACGCGATCGGCCGAAAAATCCACGCGATACTCGCGCGCGGGGGTCGGCGCTACCGGCTCCGCGGGCGAGGCGGCCGCCGGCTCGGGATCCGTCGGTGCGGCGCGCAGCCGCGTGGCGAGAACCAACAGCGCCAAGGCGGTGCGCACAGGCTTCGGCCGCGGCATGCTCACGCCGCCTTCAGCTACTCTGGTCCGTCATTTTTCGCTAGGATGCCTGCATGCCCACGCAGCTCCCCGCCACCGAGATCACCGCACTGCTCGGCCGGGGTACGCGTTTCGAGGGCAAATTGCACTTCGAAGGGCGCGTTCGCATCGACGGCGCGTTCCGCGGGGAGATCCGCAGCGCAGACACGCTGATCATCGGGGACGGCGCTGAGGTCGAGGCCGAAATCGACGTCGCAACGGTGATCATCAAGGGTGGCAACGTTCAAGGCAATGTGCGCGCGACCGCTTCCATCGAGCTGTACGTACCCGCGCGCGTGAGCGGCACCCTACATTCCCCGGAAATTTTCATGGACAAGGGCGTCCAATTTTCGGGCACCTGCACGATGGCGCCCGTCGACCCCTCGTCTGAGGGACGGATAGTGTGAACCAGCGTACGCGCCGAGCTGTATCGAAAATGCATCACCCTGGAGCCTGGGCGGCACGGCAGGCACGACAGCCGT
>DASYCR010000353.1:0-2473 GCA_036500095.1 Polyangiaceae bacterium | reverse complement strand
GGACGACTTTGGGCGCGCTGCCCGATAAATCCACGACCGTGGTCGGGACGGTGCCGCCGGGACCCGCGTCGAGCACCAGCGCGAGCCCTGGGAAGGCAAGGTCGACTTCGCGCGGGTCAGGGTTGGGCTCTTCACCGCGACGCGCCGCGGTGCTCGAGATAATCGGTCTGCCGAGCTCGGCGCACAGGGCGAGCGCCACCGCGTGCTTGGGCATGCGAATGCCTACGGTCTTGCGCGGGGTCTGCACGATGCGAGGCACCTCCCGGGTCGCCTCCAGGATGAAGCAATACGGGCCCGGCAAAATCGATTTGAGCACGCGATAGACGTGGTCGTGCATCACCGCGTAGCGCGAAACGTCCGTCAGATCCTGACACACGAAGGCGAGCATCTGCGAACGATCCATGCCCTTGATCTGATACAGCCGATCGACGGCCTTCTTGTTGAACAGGTCGCAGCCCAGGCCGTACACGGTGTCCGTCGGGTACGCGATCACGTCGCCTGCCTCCAAGGCGTCGACGGCACGGCGAATTTTGCGGGGTTCCGGGTGCTCCGGGTTGATCTCGAGCAGCATGAGCGGTCAGGAAAAAAGCTCGAACATGCGCACCGTGTGGGGCGGGAGAGCGAGCTCGATGGCGCGGAAGCTAGCATGGAACTCGGCGCCGTCGAGTGCGTCGACCAGCCGCGCGACTCCGGGAAGCTCGAGAGTCGCGCGGCGTGCCTCCGCGTTCGGATTGATCAGAAACGCCACGCGGGGCTCACCGCGCGCGTCGCGATGGACCGTGGCAAATACGTCGCGCGGCCTGCACGCGAGCGAGTCGAGCGACAGCTTCACTTTCGCGTCGCGCACGGCTTCGGCAATGCGCGCCTCGTCGAGCGGCAATTGACCGACGACGGTGGCGTGATTCGAGAGCGGGAAAGGCGTGGCCAACGGACGAAATACCGCGTCTCGCTCGACCGCGTGCGGCCCGAGCGTCAGGGCTCTTCCGCTGAATTCCGCCTTGCGCAAGGAATCGCGAATTTCGGTCTCCAGGCCGCCCGCGCAGGCGAGCAGAGTCCATTTGCCCAGCCTGAGCGCGCGCTCGATCAGATCTCCGGCGACTACGGCGTATGGGATGCATTCGCTGTCGAGCGCGCGCTCCAGCATGTGCAAAAAGCGATCGGCGTCGATCACGAGTGGGCTGCCCGCTCCGAATTCGTCCTCGAAGCACGCTTGCTCGGCGCTGCCGCCCGAGACGTGAAAGGCCGACAGGCTCACCGGACCGAACGCGTGCATCACGCGCGACAAGCGGCGCAGATTGCGCGGCACCACCACGTGCACGTCGACGTGGCGCGTGAGTGACGCGAAGTCCAAGCGTTGCAACGCGCTGACCAGCTTTTCCCAGAACTCCGCGAATGGTCGGCGCCAGCCGTGGCGATCGATCGGCGCGCCGATCCAGCGGTCGCGCTCCACGGCCATGTACAGGTTGAAGCCGCGCAAGCCGTAGGCGAGCGCGCAGAGCGCCGCAAAAGCGCTGTCGCCCTCGGTGATCGGTGGGAAAAACGGCGGAAATCCCGCGCCGAGCTCGCAGGCGAACGGCGCGTAACCGCGCTCGGAGGCGCGCGCCGAAAGGTCACTCGTGCGGCGCGCGATTTCGGCGCGCGTCGTCTCGGAGGCCACGTGGTAGTAGTCGAGCCCGACCAGGTCGACGACGGAGTTCACGCGCACCGGATCGAGCGGCGTGGAACCCTCGCCGAACGGGAGGTTGTGCGTCGTCGGCACTCCGCGCAAGCCGGCTCCCTCGAGCGCCGCGCGCATGTGAGAGAGGGCGCGCGCGATGCATTCTTCCTGGGCTTCGGCGGCGTCCAAATGACGAGCGAGGTCGAGCAGCGTGGAGCCGCTCAGCTGCGCGGGGGGTTGCAGGGTTTCGAGCGAGAGCCCTGGGTCACCGAGCACCTCACGCACGGCGTCGAGGCTGCCGTACTTGGCCAGCAAGAATGCGCGGTACTGCGCGACGGCGTCCGGGTGATGATCCTGGTCGTATACGCCGTCGCGGAAATACATCGCGCCTTCGTTGTCGATCTGCGTCATCACGATCGGTCCGCGCGGCCAGACCCACTTGGCCAATCGCTTGCCGACGATTTCGAGCCAGCGCGCGGCTTCGTCCAAGAATGCGCGGCTCGCGTAGCTCGGCACCGGAAACGCGAGCGGTGGCACCGGCAGCACGACGGGCGTGTTGCGCGGTGAGCGCGCTTGGCAGGCCGGATCCCAGATCACGCGCTCGGGGATGCCGAAAAACGTGAGCTCGGCGTTGATGTGCGGACCGGGCCGAACGATCGCGTATAGACCGAGCTGTTGGGTCAGCTCGAGGAAGCGCTCCACGTCGAGGCGTGGGTTTCGCTCCCCGAAGTCGCAGACGCCGCTGGCGTCTTCGTGCACGCCCCAGGGCACGTAGATATCGATGATCTCGATGCCGAGGCCCTGCACGGCGCTCAG
>DASYCR010000352.1:0-3058 GCA_036500095.1 Polyangiaceae bacterium | reverse complement strand
CCGCGATCACGGTGCCCATCTTGTTCTCGATCGCGCTATTTTGTACGGAGAGCGAGCCGGAATCCGCGCGACCGTCCGCGTCCTGGTTCTGCCAGGCCTGCGTCGAACCAGGGTCTTCTTGCCAGCTCGTGTCGCCGACGTCGAAGGTCGGGTTCAGCGCCAAGCTCGCGACGCAGTTCGCGACTGGATCGACGTCACCGCAGACCATCGTTGTTACTTCCGGTCCGCCGTCTGCGTCGGCGGGGCTCTCGCCCGCGGCGCCTCCGTCCATGGCTCCGCTGCCGGCGCTGCCACCCGAGCCCACGCTGCCGCTGCCCGCGTACTCGCCGCTGACCGCGGCGGCGCTCAGAAGGCGATCGTCGATTTCGCACGCCGAGACGGCCGTCAGCAATGCTGCGGCGATCAAGAGGGCGATTGGTCGATTCCGCATCGCGCGCGGGCTCCACTCCAGCTGCGGCTCAAAGCCGATAGCGCCTGAGCTTTTCGTACAGTGTGGACACGGCGATGCCGAGCGTCTGCGCGGCTTGCGTGCGGTTGCCGCTCGTCTGCGCCAGCGTTTGCTTGATCGCCGCGCGCTCGATATCGACCAGCGCTTGACCGCCGAGCGGAAGCCACTCCAAACAGGAACCCTCCTCGGAGTTGTTCAAGAACTGCAGGTGCTTGGGCTCGAGCGCTCCGATGTCCACGAAGGCCATCGCGCGGGCGAGCGTGTTTTTCAGCTCGCGCACGTTGCCGCGCCAGGAGCGGGCGCCGAGCGCGTCGTAGGTCGAGTCGGCGACCGCGAGCTCGGCGCGCCCGAGATCCGCGAGCAACCGCGGCACCAGGAGCGGCAGATCCTCGAGGCGCTCGCGCAGGGGTGGCACCGGCACGACCGCGCCGGCCAGACGAAAGTACAAGTCCTCTCGAAAACGCCCCGCGGTGATCAACGATTTCAAATCGCGGTGCGTGGCCGAGATGATGCGCAGGTCGACGCTGCGATCTTGAGTCCCGCCCACGCGGCGAACGGCTCGGCTCTCCAGCACTCGTAGCAAGCGCGGTTGCAGATCGAGCGGCAGCTCGCCGACCTCGTCCAAGAACAACGTGCCGCCGTTGGCGCGCTCGAACGCGCCGGGGTGCGCCGTGTGCGCGCCGGTGAAAGCTCCGCGTTCATGACCGAATAGCTCGCTCTCGACCAGGTTCGGTGCGATCGCGCCGCAGTCGAAGACGACGAAGGGACCGCTCGCGCGCGTGCTCTGCTCGTGCGTGGCTCGCGCCAGGACGTCTTTGCCGGTGCCCGTTTCGCCGAAAAAGGAGATGGTCAGCGGAGTCGGCGCGATGCGCAGCAGAATCGCAAACACCTCTTGCATGGCGGGTGAATGCGCCACGAGCTTCCCGAAGCGAAACAGCGAGCCGTCTCGCTTGTTGATGCGTGTGGGGCGCACCGACTTGGGTGCCGGGCGGGGTTCTTCCGGTGCTTCGCTCGCGCGGCTCTCGGAAGTAGTTGAATTCACTCTTAGGACGTCGTCATCCGTGCTGCGGCAAGCCGTCAGCGCAGAGATAGGGTGGCTTCGGCCTAGTGTCGTCACGACTGTCGCACTCTCCATGGTTTCGACTTTCTGGAACAACGGTGGTGTAGACGCGACTGTGTGCGCGGTCTCAGCGAGCCCACGCGAGGGGTGTGTACCACCGAGTGCGTGAGGGTCGCTGTAACGATTCGGTGCCTTCGCCGTTGACTGCGAGAGAAGGTTTACGCGCCGGAGCGGCGCATCGTCCCGGCATCCGATGCGTATGGAAATGACATCGAACGGTCATCGAGCCTCGCGAAGCTTCACACTTTGCGCGTGCAGTGCACGCGCCGCGCGAGTCAGCGAGCATTGGATTCCGTGCTATACGAGCGCGCTAGAGTGGCTCAGCGAGAGTCGAGTTCATCGTGACGCGCGCGCCTTTTTGCGCAAACGCGAGTGCGTTCGCTTGGCGAGCGTCTTCACTGATACTCGCGCTGAGCGTCGCGCTGACGGGTTGTCCGGTCGACAATCGCGAACTCGAGCACGCGAGCTTCGACCCGAGCGTGGGGGGTGGCGACGTGATGGACGGCGGAGGATACAGCGGCGTCTCGAGCGGCGGCGGCCACGCGGGCGCGGGCGCGGATGGCGGGGGAGCGGGCGGCGCGGGCAGCAGCGGCGCGAGCGGCGCCGGTAGCGACGGCGGAAGCTCAGGCGCAGCAGGTTCCGGCAGCGTCGCGAACGATGGCGGCAGCGGCGGCAGCGAGCTCGACGCATCGCTCGGCGGCGGTGGCCAGAGCGGTCATGCCGGCGTGGGCGGTAACTCGGGAAGTGGCGGAAATATCGGCGGGAACGGCGGTATCAGCGGCACCGCCGGAGCGACGAGCGCGGCCGGCGCGACGACCTGCCCGGACCTCGATCAAGACTCGATCCCGGACTGTCAGGAGAGCTTGCTCAGAAATCCGGCCTTCGACGTCGATGATTCGAGTTGGCTCGCCGAGCCGGACGTCCTTCAAACGTGGCTCGAGATGGACGCCCACGGCCGCGTCGCGTCCGGCTCGCTGAGCGTGGAGAACACGCTCGTGCTCGCGTCCGACGGCTTGGTGTTTCGTGGGTCGGGCGAGTGCATCGCGATCCCGGGCGGACAGACGTACCGCCTGATGGCCGAGGTGCTGCTGCAGAGTGGTCAGGATCCGAGCGGCTCCGGCGCGATCAACGTGACCTTTCACGAGACACAATATTGTTCGGGCGATACGATCTCGGCGGCGACGTCGAATTTGGCGAGCACGTTCGATGCCTGGAACGTGCTGAGCTGTACGGCGACCGCGCCCGTCTCGGCGCGTTCGATGAACGTACGACTCGTCGTCCTGAAATCCTTCACAGCGAACCCGGTGACCGCCCTATTCGATGACGTTCTCGTTGCGACTGAGTGATGCGTCACGCTAGTTGGGCCCTTGCTCGATTCGGTGCATACTCGCGCTCCGAATGTGGCGTTGGCCGACGGCATTTCTGGCTGGCGTGTGCGCGTGCGCGCTCGGCTGTGGTTCCGCGTACGGGCCCGCGCCCGACGCGCACCC
>DASYCR010000351.1:0-1741 GCA_036500095.1 Polyangiaceae bacterium | reverse complement strand
TGGCGCACGTTACCAGGCCAGCCGTCCTGGGAGAGCCGCTGCAGAGCGTCCTTCGTGACGCCGTTCTTCTCGCGCTTGTAACGCGCGGCGAACAACCCCAAAAAATGATCGACCAACTGCGGGATATCCTCGGGCCGTTCGCGCAGCGCTGGCACCCGCACCTCCACCACGTGAATGCGGTAATAGAGGTCTTCGCGAAATTTTCCGTCCGCGACCATCTGCGACAAATCGCGGTTTGTCGCGAACAGCATGCGCACGTCGATCTCTTCTTCGCGGCCGCCACCCACCGGACGAACGCGCTTTTCCTGCAGGACCCGCAACAGTCCGGCCTGCATTTTTAGCGGCGTTTCGCCGATTTCGTCGAGCAAGATGGTGCCGCCCTGGCACTCACGGAAGAGCCCCTTTCGGTCGCGATCGGCGCCCGTGAAGGCACCCTTCACGTGCCCGAAGAGCTCACTCTCCAACAAATTCTCCGGAATCGCCCCGCAGTTGACGCCCAGCACGCGGCTCTTGGCGCGCGCCGAGGCGCCGTGGATCGCCCGCGCGACGACTTCTTTGCCGGTGCCGCTCTCGCCGGTAATGAGCACGGGGATGTCGGTGTTGCGCACGCGATCGATCAGCGCGTACACGCGCCGCATCGGCTCGCTCGTACCGACCAAACCTTGGTAGCCGAAGTGACCGTACAGCGCTTCGCGCGCATCACGCAGCTTCTGGCGCGCGCGTTTGAGCTGTTCGGTGCGGCCGTCCAGCAGCTCGCGTAGTCGCTCGTGCGCCTCTTCCAGCTCGCCGTTGGCGAGCGCTAGTGCGTCCGCGCGCTGCTTGTTCTCGTTGATCAAGCGCGCATTTTCGAGCGCAATCGCCACCTGATCAGCGAACGCCTGCAGCGTCGGTAGCTCGCGTTCGAAATGTGCGCCGGGGCGCAAGCGAGTCTCCAAATACAGCGCGCCGATCGCGTCGCCCGAAGGCGCGAGGATTGGCACGCACACCACCGATTCGAGCATCATCTGATGCACCGAGGCGTAGCTCTGCATGCGCGCGTCGTTCTGCGCATTCATGGTCAACACCGGCTCGCCCGTGGCCACCACGGTCTCGGCGATGGAGCGCGAGAATTCGGCGTGCGCGGCATCTCCGCCGCGTGAGCGCGAGGTGTGCACGGTGAGCGCACCCGACTCAGCCTTGAGCAGCACGAAGCCATGTTCAGCGCGGGCCAGCTCGACCGCGTAGTCGGTGACGCGTTCGGTCAAGCGCGCCAGATCCAGCTCGCCCACGAGCCGACTGTTGACCTCGAGAATGCGAGCCAGCCGCTGCTCGAGCGGCGTGCTGCTGACCTGCGAGATCGAAGCCGCGGCGGTGGTAAGCAAGGTGCCCCCGGCGCGCGGCGACACCGTCTGCGACCCGCGCAGGGCGTTGAAGGGCAAGAACTCTGTCGCCGCGACGCCGATGGCCGCTGGCACCGAGGCTCGCAGCGTACGCCGACGCGCGTCGTTCCAGTACACCTCGCGCAGATCGCGTGGCAGGCGCGCAGCGATCTCCTCGAGCACGGCCAGCGCCTCTTCGCGATCCCGGCGCGCCAAGAGCGGCTGACCGCCAGCCTCCTCGAGCTCTGCCCGGGCTTCGAGCGCGCGCCAAACCCAGTCTTTTTGCGCCGTAGCGCGAGCGGCTTGCAGCGCCTCGTCGAGCTGGGCGCGCGCGCCCAGCTCGTCCCCGCTCAAATTCTTAACGCGCGCAGCGGCCAGCAGGC
>DASYCR010000350.1:0-3893 GCA_036500095.1 Polyangiaceae bacterium | reverse complement strand
CGAAATCGGCGTGTCGCTCGCGAGATCCAGCAAGCCGGCTTCGCGGGCGAGCAAGAGCACACGCAAGAGGTCGGTCGCGCTCCTCGTCATCGAGACGATGTACGTTTGAGCCGCGCGCTCGCCGAACTCCGTTTGCACCTGCAGCATGGTGCGGAATAGGCGCGCCGTGCGCGCGGCGTCTTCGTCGAGCGGTGCGTGCTCCGAAATCAGCGGGCGGCGACCGAGTAACTCGCGGCGAATCGCCGCGTCGTCGAGCGCGGGCACGCCGGCCGATTTGGCGATCGCGTCGAGCGCGCGCGCGTGCATTTCCGAGTCTTCGCGCAAGTCCAAGTAGTAGCCGTGAAAACCGAGCGCCTCCACTTGACCGATCAACGGATCGAGCAGGCTGCGGCGCGCGTGCTCGGCGCGAGCAGCGAGCAGTGTTCCGCGCACTACGTTGAGATCGGCGAGCAGCTCCTCGGAGCTCGCGTAGGCGCCGGCAATCTTCTCGGGGCGCGCCGCGTCGCGCGCCGCGACCTCACGTTGCGTCGCATCGAGTCGGCCGGATATGAACGTGAGCTTCAGCCGCAGCGGCTCGTGCGTGTCGCGCCGCTGGTTCATTTCCCACAGCTTGGGCAGCACCGGTTTGTCGCGTTCGAGCGACTGCCGGAGCGTCTCGGTCGCGCCGCCTGCGCGATCGGAAATCGACAAGCGCTGAATCAGCTGAGCGATGTTGCGCTGATAGATGCCGAGCAGGGCGTGCGCTGCCCGGCGCGTGGCGGCCAGCGTGATTTCCGGCGTTACGAACGGATTGCCGTCGCGATCGCCGGCTACCCAACTGCCGAGCGGTAGCCGCGGCGAAAATCCGAGCTCTTCGCCGAAGCAGCCGCGAAACGCTTGTTCCAGCGCCTGGCTCACCTGCAACGAGGCTTGCAGCAGGCGATCCTCCAGGTACCAAATCACCGAGCTGACTTCGTCCATCACGCTCGGGCGATCGCGTCGCACCTCGTCCGTTAGCCAGAGCAGCTCGATTTCGGCTTCGAGCGCCTGTTCCAGGCGCAGGCGCTCCTGGGGCGTGGCCTGCTCGCGCTTGATCAGCGCGTCGGCGAGCCGCGCTTGCAACTGGAGCAGGGTGCGGCGCGTCGCCTCCGTCGGGTGAGCGGTGAGCACCGGGCGTACCTCGAGCTCGCGCAGGTGTTCGCGCACGTCGTGCGCGCTGCGGCCCTGTCCTTTGAGTTGCTCGAACGTCCACGACAGGCTCGCGGGCTGCGCGTGCGCTTCAGCGCCCGCCTCGTAGGCGCGACGCCGCCGCACGCGGTGCACCTGTTCGGCCGTGTTGATCAAGAAGAACAAGAGCGTGAACGAGCGCGCCACCGGCGCGGCTATTTCGAGCGGCAGCGCTTCGACGCGCGCGAAGAGGGCCGCCAAGTCAACGGCCCGCGCGTCGCCGCGGCGGCGCGCGCGGCACGCCGTGCGCAGCTCCTCGACCGAGCGAAACACGGCGTCTCCCTCGAGCCGCTTGATCACGCGGCCTAGCGCGGCTGCGAGCCAACGCACATCGTCGTGAAGCGGGCGGTCCTGCGGGCGATCGTCTTTGACGGCGGCTAGGGTCACGACGCGGTCTTAGCATCAACCGCCATTTCCGCGATGCTTCCGAGCTCAAGTGACCGCTGTCGAGGCCAGAAATTCGGTCGTGGCGCGTGCGGCGGCTTGCTCGAGTAGCTCGCCTGCGCGCGTGAACGCCGTGGCGGCGTCGAGCCCCTCCGCGATCGCCCGCGCCCCCCAGAGCTCGCGAAACGCGCCCGGCTCGAGCCCGGACTCGATGCTTCCCGCGAGCAGCAGCGTGGGCACCCCGCGAGAACGCGCGCGTCGCGCGACGCCAATAGGACCCTTGTTCCATGAACTTTGTGCGTCGAAGCGGCCCTCGGCCGTGATCACGAAATCCGCGCCGTCCAGGGCATTCTCGAACCCAACCCGGTCGAGTACGCGATCGATGCCGGAGCACAGCGTCGCGCCCAGCACGCCCGCAAGGCCCGCAGCGATACCGCCCGCTGCGCCGCCGAAACGCAGCGCACGCACGTCACGACCCGAATAGCGCTCAATCACCTCGCTGAGGCGAGACAAGCCGGCTTCCAGAGCGAGTACTTGCTCGGGGTTGGCTCCTTTTTGCGGAGCGAACACGCGCGCGGCTCCGTTCGCACCGAGCAGGGGATTTTCGACGTCGCAAGCGATCTCGATCGCCGTTCGCGCGAGCGCGGGATGCACGTGGCTAGCTCCGATCTGCGCCAGCTCCGCGAGACCGCGACCGGCCGGAGCGACCGGCGCGCCGCGTGGGTCGAGCAGGGCGAAGCCGAGCGCTGCCAAGATGCCGAGTCCGCCATCGACCGTGGCGCTGCCGCCGACGCCGAGTAAGATCCGGGAGCAGCCGGCATCGAGCGCCGCGCACAAGAGCTCGCCCGTACCGTAGCTCGACGTGAGCCAAGGGTTTCGCTCGGCCGGCGCGAGCCGCGCGAGCCCCGACGCGCTGGCGACGTCGATCACGCCGAGCAGCGGCGCACCGATCACGCCCCACGACGCTCGCACAGGACGACCGAGCGCGTCGCGAACGGAGTTCACCCGAGTGCTGCCCGAACACGCCGCGATCAGGATGTCGCTCGTGCCGTCGCCGCCGTCAGCGATCGGCAGCTCTAGGACGGTCGCCGTCGGCGCGGCCCGCAGGACGCCCCGCGCGATGGCTCGAGCGGCTTCCGGGGCCGTGAGGCTGCCCTTCAAGGCGTTCGGCGCAACCACCACACGCATCGGCGTCAATAGTAGGACGCCGGTGAGCCGCGGCAAAACCCGCGATCTGCGCACAAAGTATCGGGCTCGGCCGGTCGAACCCAGAGATCCCCACACTTTAGATTGCCCTCTTCCATGAGGGTGGACTATCTCGGTGTGCGAAAGCGTCGTCCGAGGGGCGAGCGCTTCACCAAATCTTCCAGGGTAGAGAGCCATGCGCGCATCAAAACTTCACAGTGGACTGGTCCTGTTGTGCATCCCGGCCTTCGCTTCGGTCAGTGCGGCGCAGCCCGCGCCGGCACCCGCGCCCGCGCCGCTGCCAGCGCCCGCGCCGGCTCCAGCACCGGCGCCGATGGTTGCACCCGCGCCCATGCAGCCCGCGCCCGCGCCGATGGCTCCCGCGCCGATGGCTCCCGCGCCGGCACCGGCCTCGTTTCAGATGAGTGCCAGTTCGACAGGGGGCTCGAGCTCGAGCGGCGGCGACTACTGGTCGAGCAACGTGCCCACGCCGATGGCGCTCGAGCTCGGCGTGTACGGTGGTCTTGCGGCGTTCTCAGGCAATCACGACCTGCAAAACCTGAGCGACACGTCGGACGAGAAGCTCACGTACGGACACCAGCGCTTGTACCCCGGGCTCGACTTGGGCGCGCGCGTCGGTTTTTACCCGCTCACATTCGTCGGTATCGAGGGCGAGTTCGGCGTCATCCCGACGCGCTCGCGCACCGACAAACAAAGCGCGACGATCTGGACCTATCGCGCCAGCGTGATCCTGCAATACCCAGAGTATCGCTTCGTGCCGTTTCTGGCGGTCGGCCTCGGCGGTATGAGCCTGCGCAGTCACGTCGATTCACTCGGCAATGACAGCGATCCGGAAATGCACATCGGCCTCGGTGCCAAGTACGCGCTCACGCAGGATTTCAGCTTGCGCTTCGACGTGCGCGATAACCTGATGCAAAAGGACAAGCTCTTGCCCGGCGTGAAAGACGGCGCGCTCGTGAGCAATTGGGAGTTCTTGCTCGGGTTGAGCTTCACGCTCGGCCGCACGGCAGATGCCGGAGCGTCGAGTTCGTCGAGCGCGCCCGCAGCGCCGCTCGGCCCGCCTGATTGGGATCACGACGGCGTGCTCGACAGCCAAG
>DASYCR010000349.1:0-6961 GCA_036500095.1 Polyangiaceae bacterium | reverse complement strand
GCAGCAGCCAATGTGACCGCGACGCCGAGCGCGCCCGCTATCGTCGCGCTCGCAGCCGTCGCGAGCAAGGCCGCCGGTTCGGGAGCCGGCAGCGCGCCCTCACCAGCCAGCGCGGCCCCCGCGCCCGACAAGATCGTGCTCGAAGACGACGCGCCACCCGCGCCCGTCGCCAAGG
The DNA here is from genome assembly GCA_036500095.1 of Polyangiaceae bacterium. Lineage (GTDB taxonomy): Bacteria > Myxococcota_A > Polyangia > Polyangiales > Polyangiaceae > PMG-095. The sequence goes on along the minus strand of DASYCR010000349.1, from coordinate 6,786 downwards.
CGGAGGCGAATGAAGCCGCCGGCGACAAGCCCGCCACCCCGCCGTCGAGCGCGGAAGCGCCCATGCGCCCCGCGGACGGCACCGTGAGCGGATCGCTGCAGGCCAAGCCCTCGACGGGTGCCGTGCAATCGGCGATGTCCGGCGTGATGAGCGCCGCGCGTCGCTGTGTCGCGGGTGAAAGCGACGCCTCGAGCGCGCTGATCTTGTTCGGTTCCGACGGTCACGTGAGCAGCGTCACCGTGAGCGGCGCGGCCGCCGGCAAACCCGCCGCGGCCTGCATTCAAGCTGCGCTCTCGCGCGCCAAGACACAGCCCTTCGCCGAGGCGAGCTTCAGCTTCAGCGCGACGATTCGACCGTAGCGTCGAGCACGTCGCTGCGCGGCGGGATCCACGGCGGCACGTGGCGCGGACACTGCGGGTTCGGCGTGAGCGCGAACTCGGCGAACTCGATCGCGGCCTCACGGTCGTAGCGCACGTCGCCCACGATCTGCGGGCCGTCGCCGGCCGGCGTCCAATACGGCGCGCGGGCAAAGCCCAGAAAGGCCGCAACTCGGCAATCGTCCGCGGCCAGCGCTCTGAGTTCACCGCCGGCCGCGCGAAATTCACGCGACCAACGCAGCTCCGGGCGCACAGCTACCGTCACACGCGTGTGCGGGGCGGTCGGGTGTTCATCGGCTTCGTAGTGGCACGCGCTGGCCGTAAAAACGCCGGGCCAGGTGGAGAACGTGCCGCTTCGCACCACGTAGTCGCGGCCGTCGCGCGAGACTAGCGTGATGTTCCAGCACAGCGGGTTGGCGGGCGTCGGCGTCGTGACGACGTCGAGCGTGGTTTCCCGCGGGAATTGTCGGGCCGCGAGCTCGAGCACGTGCGCGCGCGCCAAACGGTGCATGCCCGCGAACGACAGCGCCGGCAGCGCGAACAGCGCCGCGGCCAGCCAAACGCGCGCCGCAGGTCGCACGCGCCACGCGAGCGCCGCGGAGAGCGCCGCGTACGCGAAGACCAGCACCGCCATGCGCGCCGGCACGAGCTCCGAGAACGTGCACAGGCAAAGTCCGAACACCAGCACGAAGCCGAGTAAGCCGCGCGCCAGCAGCGTGCGGGCTTGCAGCAGGAGCAGCGGTATCAGCGCCGCCCAAAACAGCGGCTCGACGATGAAGAACGAATCACCGTACAACCACCCGTCGTAGAGCGGCCAGAACGGATGCACGCCATAGTTGTTGGCGAAGTCGAAGCTGATGTGCAAGAGCGGCCCGAGCAGCGCGACCAGCGCGAGACGCGCAACATCGCGCCGCTCGAGCTGCTGGCGGCGCAAGCGCAAAAAGCCGAGCGTGAGCGCGAACGTCAAGAGCGCGAGCGGCAGCGCCAGCGCGACCGTGTGCGAGTGGCCGCGGTGATGGAGCAGGTAACCGAGCGGACGCGCAGCGAGCCGGCCCGCATACAGGCCGTCGGCGTCCGGCAAGTTGTTGCCGAGGATGGCGGCGAAGTAGAGCGCGCTGCGCAGGCTCGAAGTCCGCCCCTCGCCGCTTCGGCCGGCCGCCGGCAGGGCCGCTTCGGCTAGCCAGATCCCGGCGAGCGAGTGGGTGATGTTGTCCACGCGGGCCGGAGGTTAGCACCCTGATTTCGCCGGCATTTGACAAGGCAGAACCCATCGAACATAGTCCCGGCCCTTCGAGCCCCCAGGGCTCCTTCGAAAGTCACGACCATGGTCTCCTCCACACGGCAAACGGAACGTCGGCGTTTCATCCGAGCGCGCAGCCAAGGCGCCAAGAAGAAGCAATTCGAGACGCCCAAGTTTCCCGTTCATCCCGAGGGGTACGATCCCAAGGCCGCCGACGCGCGCAAGGCCAAGAGCTGATTTCGCTCGTTCGAGCCTCGCCTTCCTCGCATCTAGTAGGTCGCTTCCCCGATGGCCAATCATCCCTCAGCAGACAAACGTAATCGCCAGCGCGTCGTGCGCGCCGAGCGCAATCAAGCCGCCCGCAGCACGTTGCGTACCGCCGTCAAAAAGGCGCGCACCGCGATCGCAGCGGGCAACGCAGCCGCCGCCAAAGCCCCCGTCGCCGCAGCCTCCAAGGCGCTCGCGCGCGCCGCGAGCAAAGGCGTCATGCACGATCGCGCGGCGTCTCGCACGACCTCGCGTATTCAAGCGGCGCTCAGCAAACTCGGACGCTGAGCGGCTCCGCTCGGCACGGCCTGCGAGGGTCGTTTGCGTCGGGTGACTGCGGGCTCACTTTGCGCCGCGGCGCGATCACCCGAGTTTTCCCGGTGAAATCCGGGCGCGCAGCGCCATGCTACGCTGTTAGCGCCGCTTTTTCTGAAGCGGATCCGATGGCGAGCCCCGCAAATGAAGCCGATCTCGAGATCGGAAAGCTTGCCGGTACGGAGGTCGCCGGCAAATACCGCGTCGATCGCCTGATCGGGCGCGGCGGCATGGGAGCCGTGTTCCAAGCCACCAATATCGGTATCGGCAAGCGCGTCGCGCTCAAGTTCCTGGACGCCGAGGCCGCGCGCAATCGAGAAGCGTATCTGCGCTTCGAGCGCGAAGCGCAAGCGGCCGGCATGGTGGAGAGCGCTCACATCGTGCAGATCTTCGATTCTGGCGCGACGGAAAGCGGCTTGCCCTTTTTGGTGATGGAGCTGCTCACCGGTGAGGATTTGCGGGCGCGCTTGCGCCGTGAAAAGCGCCTGCCCGTCGCGAGCGCGCTCAAAATTGCGTCGCAAGTCCTGCGCGCTCTGGTGCGCGCTCACGCCGCCGGCATCGTGCATCGCGACCTGAAGCCCGACAACGTGTTCTTGTGCGCGCGCGACGACGACGATTCATTCGTGAAAATCGTGGACTTTGGCATCTCCAAGCTGGCGCGCGCGCGTGTGGCGGACACACTCACGCGCCAGGGCACCGTGCTCGGCACGGCGTTTTACATGTCGCCGGAGCAAGCAGAATCGGCGAAGGACATCGACGGACGGAGCGATCTGTTCAGCGTGGGCGCGATCCTGTTCGAAATGCTGGTGGGTCGCCCGCCGCACGTCGCCGGCACGTACGAGGCCGTCTTGATCGCGATTTGCACCCGCGAAGCGGACGACGTGCGTTTGCACGTGCCGGAGATCACGGCCGGCATCGCCGCGATCGTCAAGAAGGCGCTGACGCGCGATCGCTCGCTGCGTTTTCAGAGCGCCGAAGCATTCCTCCAAGCGCTCGCGAATCCGGCCGAATACGACGAGGGGCCCGTGGCGAGCGCCGTCGATGACAGCACGCTCGCTGGACGAACCCGCAACGGTACCGCCTCCGCGCGTGGACGCTACGGCACCTTCGTGGCCGGCACGGTCGCCACCTTGAGCGGCTTCGCGCTCACCGCCTACTTCATGAGCAAGGCGCATCCCACGCCGACCACTCCGATCGCTCCATCCTCACCGGGCACGAGCATCGCTGCCAAGGCGAACGAGCCCGTGCCCGCGACTCCCGACGTGGCGCCGAGCACCCTGCCCGCGCCGTCGAACGTCGGCGCGCTCGCCGCGCACGAGCGACCGCACCTCAAGACGACCGCGAGTCACTCCGCGACCAACTCGCCGCTCACGAGCGCAAACGCGAGTCCACCGCCCACTACGACCGCGAGCGCCTCGTTCCCGAGCTCTGTCCCGAGCGCGCACGCGAGCCCGACGCCCAAACCGTCCGGAGCCGTTGCGCACGGCTTGCAGCTCAGCACGCGCGAGCCGTAGGGTCTGCGCATACCCGACCTGAGCGCAGCGCCCCGCGCCGTCTCGTTTTCGCGCGCTTCACGGCCATGGTACGACCTCGTTCGGCATGCGCCGCTTCGGGATCCTTTGCTTGGGCTTGGCGCTCGCGAGCGTGACGACGAACGCGCGCGCCGAGGGCACCGCTGAAAGCGCCCCGGACGGCACGCCCGACAGCAACACGGCCGAAGCGCGGCGTCACTTCAAGCTCGGCACCAAGCTGTATCAGGACGGCAACTACTCGGGCGCACTCGCGGAGTTCGAGGCTGCCTACGCGCAAAAGCCCGGCCCGGGTTCGCTCCAGAACGTGGCGCTCTGTCAAAAGGCACTGTTTCGCTATCGCGCGGCGGCCACGACGCTCGAACAACTGCTCGCCAAGCACGGCAGCGAAATGAGCGCGGACGAACAGCAAACCGTGCACGCCGCGATCGACGAGCTTAGTGCGCTGGTCGGCTCGATCGTGGTCAATGTCGAGCCGAGCGACGCCAAGGTCACCCTGGACGGCCGCCCCGCGACGGCGGCCGAGCTGCACAGCGGCATCGAGGTCGACATCGGCGAGCACACGCTCGTCGCCGAAGCACTCGGCTACGCGCGGCTCAGCCGAACGCTCAGCGTCGCGTCGGGCCAAAAGAAGCTGCCGGTCGAACTCAAATTGAAGCCCACGGACGGCTTCCTGAACGTCATCGCCGTCGACCCCAAGGCGGCGATCGCCGTCGACGGTGAGACGCGCGCGTTTCACGAATGGCACGGCAGCGTCACTCCTGGCAGCGATCACTTGGTGCAGGTGTTTCGCGAGGGTTACGACACGTTCGAGACCACAGTCAACGTCGCGCTCGGCAAGGTCGTCGAGGTGCGCGCGGATCTCGGCGCGCCGGTCAACGCGGCCGCCGTCGACGAGACGCCCCCACCGCCGGGCGCCATGCCGAAGCCGCCTCCCCGCCGCGCGCCACGCGGCTTCTATGGACTGCTCACGCTCGGCGTCGCCGGTCTGCGACACAAGCCGCTCGAACTCACGGCGCCCGGCGGCAAGACCCCGACTCTGGGCACGCTCGACGTGCGCGCTGGCTATCGCCCATTCGCTCAGCTGGCCATCGAGCTGATGCTGGCCACCGCTTCGGTGCACGTGGACGACGCGACCGCACCGAACTCAACTACCCCACGCGCGTACACCCTGAACAGCGTGCACTTCGGACCGAACGCGCGTTACTTGAGCCCGGGCAAGACCATTCGCTTCACGGGCACCGCGGGTTTCGGCCTCGTGCATCACGATCTCAAGTTGGATCAGGGAGCGAACACGACCAGCGAACGGGGCGGCTCGAGCGGCGCGTTCGATCCGTACTTTTCCTTCGAGGCCGGCGCCCAGCTCATTTTCGGCCATGTCCTGGCGGGTATCGAAGCGACGCTTTTGATCGACGGTGTCTCAAATTTCAACAGTAACGAGCACGCGATCGAGGACAAGAAACCGTTTGCAGGTGCGGGGGCCGTGGCCCTAGCTGGCCTTGGCATCCACGTGGGCTATGCGTTCTGGTAGGAAGCGAGGGAAACATGAGCGACAAAACCGGTATTGAAACGTACTCAGCAGAAAATCGCACGTTCGAACCGAGCCCGGAGTTTTCTGCCGGCGCGCGCGTCAAGTCCCGCGCGGACTACGACAAGCTCTACCGCGAGAGCCTCGATTCGCCGGACACTTTCTACGAACGAGAGACTCGTGATCTCGTGTTTCGCAAACCGTGGCACGCGCTGTGTGAATGGCAGTTGCCGCACTCCAAGTGGTTCGTCGGCGCGGAGCTCAACGTGTCCGAGAGCTGCCTCGATCGTCATCTGCAGACACCTACCGCGAACAAGCCCGCACTCATTTGGGAGAGCGAGCCGGGTGAGTCCGTCAGCCTCACGTACGCGGAGCTCCATAGCAAAGTCGTCGAGTTCGCGGCGGTGTTGCGCGGGCTCGGCGTCGGCAAGGGCGATCGCGTCGCAATCTACATGGGCATGGTGCCGGAGGTCGTGATCGGCATGCTGGCTTGTGCGCGAGTGGGCGCGCCGCATACCGTCGTTTTCGGCGGATTTGCCGCGGAATCCCTGCGCGATCGGATCAACGACTCGGGCGCCAAGCTCGTGCTCACGCAAGACGGCGCGCTGCGCCGCGGCAACGTCGTCGAGCTGAAAGCCACTGTCGACCGCGCAGTGGCCGGGACGACCAGCGTCGAAAAGGTCATCGTGTATCGCCGGCTCGGCCAAGAGCGCGCGCCGATCACGATGCAGGCCGGGCGCGATCTCGACTGGGCGGACGCCGTGCGCGGCGCGAACCCGGAGCTCGGACGCGACGCGGAAATCGTGGACGCCGAGCACCCACTCTTCATTCTGTACACCTCCGGCTCGACGGGTAAGCCAAAGGGGGTGCTGCACACCAGCGCCGGCTACCTCGTGGGCACGCACCTCACCACCAAGTACGTGTTCGATCTGCGCCCGAACGACGTCTACTTCTGCACCGCCGACGTCGGTTGGATCACCGGACACAGCTACATCGTGTACGGCCCGCTCTCGAACGGCGCGACCTGCGTTTTGTACGAAGGTGCGCCGAATCAGCCGGATTGGGGCCGTTTTTGGCAGATCATCGAGAAGCACCAGGTCACGATTTTGTACACCGCACCGACCGCGATTCGCGCCTTCATCCGCGCGGGTGACGAGTGGCCGGCGAAATCGGATTTGTCGAGCTTGCGCTTGCTCGGCAGCGTCGGTGAGCCGATCAATCCCGAAGCGTGGATCTGGTACCAACGGGTGATCGGTGGCGGACGGTGTCCCATTGTGGATACCTGGTGGCAGACCGAAACGGGCGCCATCATGATTTCCCCCGTGCCCGGGGCGGTGGCGACCAAGCCAGGCTCCTGCACACTGCCTCTGCCGGGCATCGACGCGGATATCGTCGATGACCAGGGGCAGTCGGTGACCCGGCCCGACGCCGGCGGTTATCTGGTCATCCGCAAGCCCTGGCCTTCCATGCTGCGCACCCTCTGGCGCAACAACGAGCGGTATCTCGCCGGCTACTGGGAGAAATATCAGA
>DASYCR010000348.1:0-6616 GCA_036500095.1 Polyangiaceae bacterium | reverse complement strand
TCCATGACGCCGAGCGCCTGGGCGATACGCACACGAGCAACGAGACGCGACTCGAAGTACGCGCCCTGCGCGTCCTCGCCGGCGAAACCGACGCCAGCAAAGACCACGGCTCACCCCACGACTGGGTACGCCTCGCCCTCTCGAGCATCGCCCGGCGCTGAAGCTCGCGGACGACTCGTCACGAGTTGGAGAGTAACAGGAAGGCGCGAAGAGGAGAGAGGAATTGGGGTCGCTGAGGTCGCGTGAAGCGCCGTTGCATAGCCCGCACGACGTCGGAGCTCGAGAACCCAAAGTTCTTCCCGCCTTCGCGCCTTCCTGTTAACTCTCCGCAGGGAGCGTAGCAGTCGCTAAGGCGTGCGGAAGCTGGCGCCGTGGTCGTCGGAGACGAGCACGCTGTAGGTTTGCGAGGGCTTGTTGGAGCCGCCGTACAGGAGCACTCGGCCTTCGATCGTAAGCAAGCGCGATGGCACCGCAACGTCGACGCGCGGCCCGGTTTGCTCGGCGTCGTCGTAGGCGACATAGGGCGGCGTCCAGCTGCGCCCGTCGTCGCGGCTCGAGGTCACGCGCACCACGCCGTGGGTGGTCGCAGCGAGCACCGTCGTGCCGCGCACGCGCGCGACGTCGAGCGTATGGTCGAGCAGACCCGGCAGCTGCTCGGCCTTGGGCGGAGCGAGTGGCGCGCAGCGCCCCTCGAACGGACAGAGCAGCAGCGAAGTCGTCCGCGAATTCTCGGGGCGGAGCAGCGCGACCAACGCGCGCTCGTCACACGCGGTCGCGTAAACGGTGTTGCTCTCGGGCGCGAGATCCGTCGCGTGAGCGCTGCCGTCGGCGGCGATCGAGCGCAGCTCCATGACGTTGCGATCCGCGCTCAACGCAAGCTCGTAGCTCTTGCCGTCGGCCGCCCAACAACGCTCGGCGAAGTCTGCGCTCGGCGTGGAAGCCGGCCGCCAGGTCACGCCCGCATCGCTGGTCTTGTGCAGTGACAAGTGCGCGCCGCGTCCGAAGGCGAGCACGAAACCGTCCGCGCTCGGTCTAACCGCACGATACTGCGCGCGCCACGCCGGGATGCCCCGCCCGACCGCGGGTCGGGGCAGTCCGATCGGGTGAATCGCCTCGAACGCGCCGAGCGACGGCTTGACGAGCGCGGTGTAGCCGCGCACGAACGGCCAGGCTCCGCGCGCTGCGTTCACTAGCGGCTCGCTCGTGACGGCCAGCACGGCGGCAGTCTGCACGCCGTCCAGGCCGTACTCGACGAAGCTCGCCGCGGGCAGCTCGTGAGCCTTGGCGATCTCGGCGGAGCCCGTGATCTCGCGCGCCTGCTTGCCGCAGCGTTCGAAGGGGTGTTCGCTCGGTCCGGCCGCGACCAGCCGTCGCCGGACGAGCTTGTGAAACTCCGATTGATTGTCGCGCAGGAGCGCGGGGCCGGTCGGCCCGACCATGCACACGGCGTAGTCGGCGACCGCGGCCGCCAGTGTGTGCACGCGATACCCGGCCAGCGCCCGCGGCGCGAGCGAGCACACGGCCCACAGCGAGAGACCCGCAACGAGCAACGTGCGGATGCGGATGGGCGGACTGGGAAGAGCTACGGCGCGAGCTGCCGGCGCGAGGGCCATCCCCCGCACCATGCGCAAATCGTCGCGCGCGGGCCAAGTTTCGCCGAGGTTTCTCGGCAAAAAGCAGGCTGGAGCGCGCTCAGCTCAGGTGCCGCCGAGCGTGCGCGGAATCTCGTCCGTCTTCAGGCGCTTGCGCCGGCGACGAGCGGCTTCACTCATCTTCTTGCGACGCTTGACCGAGGGCTTCATGTAGTGGCGGCGGCGCTTGAGCTCACGCAGGATGCCCTCTGCCGCCATCTTGCGCTTGAGGTGCTTGATCGCACGCTCGATGCCTTTGTCTCCGACCTGCACCTCGAGGGGCCGGCACTGAACTGAATCGGTAGTGTTCGCCAAGAGGCAGCCCATATGACAGACCCGCGCGTCCTTGGCAAGTCGCGCGACCGGGCTCGGAAGCGGCTTTACAGCCCAGGAACGCCGAGACAAGCTCCACGGAGGCCATGGAACCGCGGATCCAACCGACCGGCGTCAAAGCCCCGCACGGCTCTCTAGTCCTCGAGATCAGCTGGGCCGACGGGCATAAGAACGCCTATCCCCATGAAATCTTGAGGGGATATTGCCCGTGCGCCGGCTGCCAAGGCCACGCCGGAACCATCAGCTTTCTCGAGGGAGGCAATCTCGAGCTGCGCGAGATCGAACGGGTGGGCAACTACGCCCTGTCGTTCACGTGGGGCGACTCCCACAGCACGGGCATCTATAGCTTCCGGTTTCTGCGCTCGCTGGGCGAGCTGCTCGACGCCCAGGGACCCGAGGGTGTGAGAGCGCTCGGGACCCTGCCCCGCGGATAGCCGTGGCCGGGCCCGAGCGCATCGCCATTGTCACGACCTCGTATCCGCGCCACGCGGGCGACGCCGCGGGCCATTTCGTCGAGAGCGAGGCGCGGCGGCTCGTGCGCCAGGGACACACCGTGACCGTCCTCGCCCCGGGCCGGCTCGCTGCGCGCGAAGACGGCGTCGTGCTCCGCGCGATTGCGGACCGCGACGCATTCGGCTGGCCCGGAGCGATCGCGCGCCTAAAGGAGCGCCCCACGCGCATCCTCGGCGCGAGCGAGTTCGTCATACGCGCGGTGCGAGCGCTCGAGGAGAGCGGCCCCTACGAACGCGTGATCGCGCACTTCCTCGTGCCTTCGGGCTGGCCGATCGCGACGCGTGCGCTCAGGCGAGCGCCCACCGCGGCGCTCGAGGTGGTCGGGCACGGTTCGGACGTACGACTCATCGCGCGCTCACCCGGCGCGCTGCGCCGCCACATCGTCCGCGAGCTGCTCGAACGTGGCGCGCGCTTTCGCTTCGTGAGCAGCGCGCTGAAGAGCGAGCTCGTTCGCGCCACGGTTCCGGAGTTGGCGGAACGCTCGATCGTCGAACCAAGCCCGATCGACGTGAGCTCTGCCCCGAGCCGAAGCCTCGCGCGAGAACAGCTCGCGCTCGCCGACGACCACGCGCTCGCCGTCGTGGTCGCCCGCTTGATTCCAGGGAAAAATGTGGCGAGCGCGCTGTCCGCGATCGCGCTCGTCCCCGATCTGCACGCCGTCGTCGTCGGGGACGGTCCGCTGCGTGCCGAACTCGTCGCGCGCTTTCCGAGCGCTCGCTTCGTCGGTCAGCTGTCGCGGCCCGACAGCCTGGTTTGGATCGCCGCGGCCGACGTGCTCGTGAGCGCGTCCCACGAGGAGGGCGCCCCGACGGTCGTGCGCGAAGCGCGCGCGCTAGGCGTACCGGTCGCGTCCGTCAGCGCAGGAGACTTGCAGAGCTGGGCCGAGTCCGATACCGGGATCTGGCTCACGACACGCTAGCTACTCCTTGCGGACGCGCGGCAAGAGTTCCACGAAATTGCAGGGCTTCGTGCGCGCGTCGAGCTGCGCGAGCAAGATCTGCTCGAGCGCCAGGCGCACGGCACCGGTCGAGCCCGGTAGCAAGAAGACGAGCGTGGTTCCACACAGCGCCGCTTCGGCTCGCGATTGAATCGTGCTCGTGCCTATCTCTGCGAAGCTCAAATGCCGAAAAAGCTCGCCGAAGCCGGGAATCGCTTTGGTCACGAGCGGCTCGAGGGCCTCGGGGGTGACGTCGCGCTGCGTGATACCGGTGCCGCCCGTCGCGATCACGACGTCGATCTGCGAATCCGCGATCAGCGCGCTGAAGGTCGCGCGCAAGCGTTGCAGGTCGTCCGGAATGATCTCGCGATGAGCGATGACGTGCCCTGCGCGAGTGAGACGTTCCACGGCGAGTCCGCCGCTGTGATCGGTATCGACGTTGCGCGTGTCGCTGACGGTGAGCACCGCGATACGGAGCGGGGTCGGTACGGCGTCCATTGAAGGTGCGTAGCGCCGCGCCCAAGGCCCGTAAATGGCGTCCTTTTTTGCGCGAAGATTCGCGATATGCTGGCCGCCGTGCGTCGTTCGTGCGGCTTCGCTTGCGCTCTCCTTCTGCTGGCCTGCGCGCGCGCACCGGCTCCTCCCGAACCGAGCCGGGACCCTTCACGAAGCGTGCTCGGCACCTCTCCGTTAGTGAGCGCGAACCCGGAGCCCGCGAGGCAACCAGGCCCGTTCGACGCGGGCGGGGCGGACGCTGCGACAGCCGAGCTCCCCGAGCTACATGGTGGCACGCGCAGCGTGCATGGCGCATTCGGAGCCGTCACGAGTGTCGAGCCCGCCGCGACGCGCGCCGGTATCGCCATGCTCGAACAGGGTGGCAACGCGGTCGACGCAGCCGTCGCGGTCGCCTACGCGCTCGCCGTCACGCACCCGAGCGCCGGGAATTTGGGCGGCGGCGGCTTCATGCTCGTGCGGCCGCCACGCGGCCCCACGGTGGCAATCGATTTTCGCGAGACCGCGCCGCAAGCTCTCACCCGCGACCAGTTCGACGCCATGATTCGCGGGGGTGGTGCGGGGCCCGCTTCCGTCGGAGTACCGGGCAGCGTGGCGGGCCTCGAGCTCGCGCACGACCGCTTTGGACGCCTCGATCGACGGACCGTGCTGGCGCCGGCGATCGCCCTCGCCCACGGACACCGGCTCGGCGCCCACCAAGCAGAGCTGCTCGCCTGGAGCTATCGTGCGCTGGAGCGTGACCACGCGGCGCGCGCGATCTTCGGTGATCCCAAGCTAGCCAAGCAGCCCAAGCACTCCGGCGACATGCTCGTGCAAAAGGATCTCGCGGCTAGCCTCGAGCGCATCGCCGCGAGTGGCGCGCCCGGCTTCTATCAGGGTCCGACGGCCCTGGGACTGATCGGAGTCTCTGGGGGTTTGCTCAGCGCGGCAGATCTCGGCGCGTATCAAGCCAAAGTTCGTGAACCCCTCACCTTCCAATACCAGGGCTATACCGTCGAGACGATGCCGCCTCCCTCCGCGGGCGGCGTCGTAGTCGCGGAGATATTGCTGGTGCTCCAGAAGCTGCACGCCGAACGGTTTGCCCATGATTCAGCGGACGAATTGCACTTTTTCTTGGAAGCGTCGAAGCGCGCGCAAGCCGAGCGTCGCTACGGCGTGGTCGATCCCGACGCGCTGAGCGCAGAAGAGAATCAGCGCCGCCGCGCGCGCTATCTGGATCCGACGAGCGTGCTCGGCGTACCGATCGATCCCTTGCACGCGACGCCCGCTTCCGTCGTGCACCCACTCTACAGCGAAGCCCTGCGCGAGTTCGAGCACACGACGCACTTGTCCGTCGCGGATGCCGACGGCATGGTCGTCAGCTGCACGACCACGCTCTCGGCCTCCTTCGGTTCGAAGCTCGTCGCGCCCGGAACCGGTGTGGTGCTGAACAACTCGGTCGCGTCGTTTGCCAGTGTGGGCGACAATCAACCGCTCGCCGGGCGGCGCACCACGAGCTCGATGGCGCCGACCCTCGTACTCGCGGGCGGCGCTCCGGTGCTCGTGCTCGGTTCACCGGGCGGCGACACGATCCCGAGCACGATCGTGCAAATCCTGCGGCACGTGATCGATCACGGGGAAGCGCTCGACGTCGCGGTCGACGCCCCGCGCGTCCACCACGGCTTCGTGCCGGACGAAGTGCGCTACGAACCGCACAACGCGCCGCCCAAAGCCGTGCTCGACGAGCTCACCCGTCGAGGACACACGGTCAAAAATGGCAAATCCGCGATCGGTGACGCGAATGAAATCTTGCTGCAGCACGGCGAAGCGTTCGCCTACACCGACCCGCGCGAGGGCGGGCTCGCGCTCGCCGCGAGCAAGGTCGAACGGAGGCCGGCAAGCGACGCTACTTCGCGCACACGCTAGCGGGGACACACGCGCCACCCGAACAGTGGGCGCTGATGCAGACGGCGTCGCTCGTGCAGGTTTGCCCGAGCGCGCGCCGGGACACGCACGTCTTGGTCGCGTCGCAGACCAGATCTTTGCCGCACACATTCAGGGCAATATCCGGCCCACATGGCATGTTTTCGACGGGCAGGTCCGTGCACTTGGCGGTCATCCCGGCGACCGATTGCGCGAGCGTCAACGGGCAATACTGGCCAACCGGACACTCTGTCGGGAAGCCGACGCTACAATCGGCGCCGCTCGTCTCGGTTTTCGCGCAGGTGCCACTGACGTCGGCCGTGACCATCGGGATCACGCAGGACAGGCCCGGTTGGCACAGTGGACCGGTCTTGACGCTGCATGCCTCCCCTTCCGCCCCCACCACGGCGGCAGCCTGATCAACGCACGAACCCGGCGTTTGCGTCGAAGCGTCGTCGCCCTGACAGAGCAAGCCCGAAGCGCAGGCTTCGTCGACGCCACCGCCGCATGCCTCACCGAGAGCGGGAGGCATATTGCACTTGCTCGTGAGTTTTGCGCACGTCAGACCGAGCTGACAATCGTCGTCCCCCGTGCAATCGACGCCTGCAGACGCCCGCGCGGCACATTTGCCAGGGCATGTACCGCTGCTGGTATCGCAGCGACTGCCGGACGGCTTGCACTCCTGGGCGACCGTGCAGTCCCCTCCGACGTCGACCGTGCCTTGAAACGCGCTCCGGCACGCGTCGGGCAGATCGTTGTCGAACCCGCTGCAGGGCATCGCCTCGAC
>DASYCR010000347.1:0-8505 GCA_036500095.1 Polyangiaceae bacterium | reverse complement strand
CGATCGAAAGCCCATCGAAGTGGCCGCCCAATTGGATGTTGCGACGTGGCGGTACCCACCGCCTCCCGTAGCTATCTACAAGCCAAGACCACCCGGGGAATGGGATGGGATGCTCGTCGATCTGGCGACGCGGCCTCCCTGTGAGCGCTCGATCGATTGTGGCCTGGCTCGAGCCTGTATAAATAGCGTGTGCACTGCGTGCGACACTGATCAGTCGTGCGCAGATGGCGAAGTCTGTGTGCTTGACCACTGTCTTAGCCATGATCGAGTCCATTGTCGCTCCACCAGGGAATGCGCAGATCATGCGTCTTGCATCCTGTCAGGCTACTCGTCCGATGTTCGCAACAATGCTGACCTTACTTCGAGCTGTGTTTCGCCCAATAGCGGGTCCAGTAAGCCGACCGACGCCGGAGCACCAGAACCTCCATCGCCGCGAGTAGTAGCATTCGATAACGAACTGCAACGGGCCCGCCAAGTCCCGCTTCCGCACTAGGGTCCGCAGCTCACTTTGCCCCGAGCGTGAACCCTTCCCACGACACGCCGCCGCGGTTGTCGTGGACCACGGCCCAAACCTGGATGGGGCCGGCGTCCTTGGGCGCGTAGAACTTGGTGTCGTAGGCGGCGCTGAAGCCGGTCTGCGCGTCTCGCAAGAGTTTGACGGGCGGACTGAAGTTGCCGTGGTCGGCGTAGTAGTCGATCCACATTTCTTCACTATAGGCGCGGCCATAGTCGAGCTCTGCGGCAGTGTCGGCCTCCGCATTGGCAGGGAGCGTCCCGTCGATCACGGGCTTCAAATCGTAGCCTGTGCACTTTTGGACGTCACCGTCGTCCGCGCAGATCGGCACGCAGCGCGCGTCGCCTGGAGACGCGCAGGGATCGGTGGCCGGAGCGAGCGTGAGACAGCTCGCGTCGACGCACGTTGCGTCGAATGTCTGCGCTTGGAACGTGATATGGCCTTTTTGGGAGGCATCCGTGAGCACGGGATTTGCGTTGGTGAAATCGTTGAACACGTAGATCGTGCTGTAGCCGGCGACGAAATCTTCGGAGCCGAGCAGGGCGCCGCTGTTCGGATCTTTGCAGGCGAAGGGCAGCGGCGAGTCCTCCGTGGGCACCACGGGGGTGATCGTGCCCGCGCAGACCGCGAAGAACACGAACGCGGTGCCGTACGGCGGTTGCTTGGGATCGCCGGAGGCGTGGATGATGTCCGTCGGAATCGTGACCGAGAACTGGTCGCCCGTGCCCAACTGAGCGAGCGTAGCCTGCGCCAATTGAGGGAAGCAGCCAAAGTACAAATCCCCCGGCGGGTTCACGCAGGCCGAGTCCCAGGTGATCTGTATCGGCCGCGGGTTGCCGTTCGCGTCGAGGTGCTTGGGCGACGCGTCCTGCCAGAGCATGCTGAGGTTCACGGTGTCGCCGGCTTTGGCGTACGGCTCGTCTTTTTGCACGGCCAAAATGCGCAGCGACTTGAGCTCGCTCGGTGGATCGAACTGCGGCCCACAGCCGAGCAACGCGAGGCCGCACAGCGCGGCGAGCGCCACGCGCGAAAATCGAGGATTGGCAAAGTGGATCAAAATTCACCTCGCACGCCGATGCTCGGAATGATCGGGATACCGGTCTGATACGACTGCTTGCTGAAGTTGTAATTGTACGTCGTGCCTTCGACGGCAGCGTTGTTGTAGACGTTTTGCACGTCCAGGTAGCTCGAGAAGCGCCAAGTACGGAATTGCCAGCGCTTGTCGATGCGTAGATCGAGTTGGTGAAAGAGCGGCAAGCGTTCGCTGAACGGGCGCCCCTGCAGCGGCGCATAGGCACCGGCGTCCGCGACGTACAGCGCGGGCAGCGACGGCGGTTGCACGAGCGGCGTGTCGAGCGGCCCGGACACGAGCCGGAAGCGCGCGCCGAACTCCCAACCGCGCCCCAAGCGATAGCTGCCGAGGATGATCAGGTTGTGAGTTTGATCGTACTGCGTGAGGTACTCGGGCTGGCCCGGACCGTCGCGGCGCACGCTGCGCGACAGCGTGTAAGCGATCCAGCCGAAGAAGCGCGCGTCCGGCTTGTATTTGAGCAGGGTCTCGAGGCCGATCACGGAGCCCGTGCCCTGATTATTGTAGGTGTAATTGCCGCTGGCGTTCGGCGCGCGCGAGACGGCGTCCGTGATGTCTTTGTAGAAGCCCTCGACGCTCAGATCGACGTGGCGCGTGAGCTCCTGCTCGACCCCGACCGAGTAGTGCATGGTGCGCTGCGAGCGGAGCCCCGGCGTCCCGAAGACCGGATCGGTCTCTTGAAATTGCGGAGGTTGGTAGAAGTAGCCGGCGCCGCCCTTGAGCGTCGTGCGCAAGCTCGGGTGCTCCGGATCGGCGCTGCCCTTCACCACGTCGTAGCGCGTGACGATGCGCGGCGCGAAATCCGCGTGGTTGCTGTCGCGCGCGTAGTCGAGGCGCACGCCCGGGATCACGCGCCAGCGGTCGCTCGGCTGGAGCTCGCCTTCCACGTACCAGGCCGGGCGAAATACGGTGCTCTTCTGGTGAGTCTCTTGCGGCGGCCGGCTGACGAACGGGCCCGGATCGGGCTCGCCCGGCCGGGGCGGTGGCGGAAAGCGCGCGGTCACTTCATACGGCGCCACCAGGAAATCCAAGCCGGCGTCGAGCTTGATGCCCGGCGCGACCTTCACGCCGAACTCGTGCCGCGCGTAGAGCGGCATCGTGTCGAGGTTGAACAAGAACGTGCCGAGCGCAAAACCAACACTGTCCTTGCCGAAGGAAAGCATCGAGTTCGACGAGACCTTGCTGGTCAGGTCGGTTTCATACAAAGCCTGCGCGCGATAAAAGCTCGTGCCGAAGCTGAGCGTGCCGCCGAACGCGGGCTCTTCCGCCGCGGGATCGGTGATGATGATCTTGAAGGTGTCGTCGGAGCCGAAGAAGCGCAGACTGAAGCGTGAGTCGTGCGTCTTGTGCTCGACGATCGCTTGATAGTCGTAATACACGGGCGCGGCCGTGACGCTGGTGCCGGCGCTTTCGAGCACGGGCTTGAGCCAAACGTCGACCCAGCTGCGCCGCCCGGCGACCGCGAACGACCAATCCTTGGCGGGCAAAGGCCCTTGAAACATCAAGCGCCCGTCGATCAGATCGACCTGCGCCATGCCGTGAAAGCAACCGGTCTTGTCGCTCGCTTTACCGTAGTCTGCGTAGCAGTGCGTGTCGGGCGACTTGAGCCCGACGTCGATGATGCCGCCGCTCACGCGGCCGTAGCGCGCGCTGAAGTTGCCGGGATAAAAGTCGATCTTGTCGAGCATCTCCGTGGGCACCACGCTGGAGAGCCCGCCAAAGTGATAGATGATCGGCACGAGCGAGCCGTCGATGAACGTGTTCGTTTCCATCGGCGCCGAGCCGCGCACGATGAGCAAGCCCGCGAGCCCCGGCGGGCGCGCCACACCGGGCAAATTTTGGAGCGAGCGCAGCGCGTCCCCGCTGGTGCCCGGGATGCGCTCGATCTCGCGGCGCTCGATCGTGCGGCGCGTGACCTCGCGCGGCGGCCGCTCACCTTGCACCGTAAACTCGAGCCCCTGGCTCTGCGCAGCGAGGCGATAGGTGGCCTCCGTGGCCTCCCCGACGGCGACGTCCTCGGCCTGCTCGACGGCGACGAAGCCCGCGGCCTCGACGTGGACCTTGTAGTGACCGGCCGGCAACGCCTCGAGCTGCCATTTGCCGCTCGCGTCGGTGACGAGCTCGTGCGTCTCGCCGCTGAGCAGCGTGACGACGACGCGGGCGCCCACCAGCGGTACGTCCGTGCCCGCGATGCGCACGACACCGCTCAAGTTGCCGGTCGTGGGCGCGGGCGGCGACGGCGCGTTGTCCTTGGGCGTGAGCGTGAACGAGTAGCGAAACGGAATCACCACCGCGACCGGCTTGCCGTCGCGTGTGGCGGGCTCGAACTTGAACTTCAGCGCGGCGGCCGAGGCGGCCTCGTCGAAGCCGCTGCCGGCGGGCTCCATCACCTCCGCTTTGCTGACGTTGCCCTCCACGTCGATGCTCAGCTTGAGCATGACCTGCGCCTGGATGCCGGCCTTCTCCGCCTCGGGCGGGTACGGCGCGTTTTCGAAGTGCACGAGCTTCGGCAACACGATCACGGCCTTCTTCGCCTCGGGCGCGGGCTCGGGCGGTTTGATCACCGCGCCGGAGATGCCGCTCGGCACTGCGCCTTGATCGGAGCGACCGTCCGAGTCTTGTGCGCGCGCGGGGTAACTTACGGCCACCACGCTCGCCACCAACAACGCCCAAAGAGGGCTCGAGAGAGGGGCTCGTGCCATGACGCCCGCCGTCCTCGCTAATGCAGCGACCGGCCCCTGGCAAGAGACTTGCCGACGAAAGGACGCGGTACTAGAGCGGCAGCGTTTTGAAGCTTGCCACCTGGAACGTGAATTCGATCCGGATTCGGATCGACCAAGTGTGCGACTGGCTCGAGCGCGTAAAGCCCGACGTTTTGTGCTTGCAAGAGACCAAGGTCGTCGATGACGACTTTCCGAGCGAGGAGCTGACGCGACTCGGCTACGCCGTCGCGATGGCCGGCCAGCCCACGTACAACGGCGTCGCGCTCGTCTCGCGCCTGCCGATGAAGGACCTCAAGATCGGCTTCGACAGCGAGGCCGCGCACGCCGACAAGCGCCTGATTTCCGGGACCATCGGCGGGGTGCGCGTGTTCTCGGCCTACATTCCGAACGGCAAAAGCGTCAGTTCGCCGTCCTTTCCGGAAAAGCTCGCGTGGCTCGCGCGGCTGCGCGAAACCATGGCGCACGCGCTCAGCGTGTGCCCCGACGTCGTGGTGTGCGGGGACTTCAACGTCGCGAGCGACGAGCGCGACCTGTACGACGCCGAGGCCTTCCAGGGCCGCGTGCACTTTCACCCGGACGAACGACGCGCGCTCGACGCGTTGCGCGAGCTCGGTCTAGCCGACGCGTACCGCATTCATCACCAAGAAGCCGGCCAATATAGCTGGTGGGACTACCGCGGCGGCGGCTTTCGCAAGAACGAGGGCTTGCGCATCGACTACGTCTTCCTCTCGCCGTCGCTCGCCGCGCGCTGTACGAGCGCGACGCTCGACGTCGGACCACGCCACCACGAAAAACCATCGGACCACATCCCGGTCGTCGTGGAGTTCTGAGCCGATCACGTCGCGGCGATGCGCTCGCTGACGAGCGCGCCGGATTCGTCGACACCCGACAGTTCGACGTACTCGACGCGCGGCAAGAGACCACCGTCGTGGCTGCGTACGAAGATGCGGCGTAGCGTGGCGGGCTTACCATGTATCGATAACTGCGCGCGGTAGCCGGCGCTCGTGCGTTCGACCTGGATCGAGCGCCGAGCGCAGGCCGTCAACGTCAAGCGGCAACCCTGCTCGCTGACGCGCGTGACGACGAAGCCGTAGGCGAACTTGCGCTCGGTCCAGGTCAGCTCTTCGCGCCGGCCGTTTTCGGCGAGCATCAGCCAGTACACGTCGAGCGGGCGCGCGGGATCGAGCCGACCGTCGGCGCGTTCCCTCACCTCGAATTTGAGGAGATTTGCGTTCTTGCTGCGCGCGATCACGAACAGCGCTCGGCCCGGGGACGCCCAGAGCGCAGCGGGTGAGAGCAACAAGGTCGTCGCGACTGCCAAGAGCCGCCCTGCGAACGATCGGCGATCGTGCATGAACAGCAGATGCCGAATCCGGCGTGCGATGGAAAGCGAAATGCGTCGCTGCCGCCGGGGCAGCGCGGAAGTTTGCGCGCGAGACCACGCCGCGTCACCGCGTGGAGACGATCGTCACGCGGGCGCCACGCGCGGACGCTTGGTGGCTCGGCTGAGCCTGCGCCGCAAACTAGGGGGCCGGGGGCGGCTTGGGCGCGCCCTCGACGATCGACTTGAGCGCGGCGAGTCCCTTGTCGAAATCAGCGCCGACCATCTTATCCATATCCATGAACAGGGAGACGGCCTTCATGCCGAAGGCTTTTGGCCGTCCATCGCCCAGGTCACTTTCGAGCCGCCGGCAGCGGGCGCGATAGTGAACGTCACCTTGTTGGTGGCCGTCCACGGCTTGAAGAACTCGAGCTTGATTTCTACGCGCGACGGCGGCTCCGCCTGCTCGAGCGTCATGCGGCCCTCGCCTACTTTGTCGTTGCCGACCCAGGCATAGACGGAGCCGACCCCCGAGGCCGGGCCGGCGAACGTCTTTTTCAGGTTCGGGTCCATCTTTTCCCAGGGCGACCAATCACTCCAGTTGTGAAAGTCGTTCACCGTCGCGAACGAGCGCTCGGGCGGAGCGGCGATCACGATCGAACGCTCAATGTGAAATTCCGCGGACCGCGTGGCGACCACGATCACGATCACGACCCACGGCCATGGCCACACCGAGCAGGATCTTGACGAGCATGGCGCGCACGCTACCGCGGATCGCCGTCAGCGCGAAAGTGTCAGACGGGTAAAGGCGCCCACGCTGAGACCACCGATCGTGAGCGTGTTGCCGTTCACACAATATTGATCGTGGCGCGTGGTCCCCGCGCTCTGATCATAGAGCTCGGCGAGCCCGCTGCCGTCGCTCGTATAGGTGCCGAAGTTGCTGCTGGTCACTTGCTGCATGTATTCGCAGACGCAAGCGCCGCTCGACGTCGAACACGTCGCCTGCTCGACGCCCGCCACTGCTTCGAATTCCGACGCATAGCCGCTGCAGAGTGCGTCGCTGCCGCAAGACGATCCGAAGGATTCGCGAGCCGTGACGGTCACCACGCCGTCGCGCTGCCACGTGCCGTCCGCGCTGAACGTTAGGGCGCCGCTCGCGCTAAAGGACTCGAACGTGACGAGCGTTCCTGGGCACGTATCGAGCGGGCTCGGTGAGCCCTCCAGGCAACTCGCCGTGATCTTCCAAGTCCCGACGAGCTCGCCGCCGCACGCGACGACCGCGCATTGTGCGCCGGCATCCGCGCTCAGGTCGCCGTCCACGCCGCCCGCGTCCGCGGTTGCCGAATCGCCTGGCCCGCCGAGTGCGCGCGATGAGATACCACCACAGGCGAGCAGCGACAGCCCGAACATCGAAGCGTGCGCCGCGCGCGCGAACGAGTAAGCCAACGCCGCCTAATCTAGTCCCTCGGCCCGGAAATGCATGCGCGATTTCCGGATCGTAGCCGCTGCGGCGGCGGGCCCGCTTGAGGTCGCCCTCGCGCCGGAGCTACACTCTCGCATGCGCAAGCTCGCAACTCTCCTCGCCCTAGGCGCGCTCACGTGCGCGTGCTCCAGCGATCAAACCGCGAACGCCGGAACCCAGACTGGCGGCTCTTCCGGCACCGCGGGCAGCGGCGCGCAAAGCGGTAACCCGAGCGCCGGCACAGGCACGGGCGGCGCAAGCGCGGGCAACGCCGGAATCGGCAGCGGCGGTGTTTCGGGAGGCGCGGGTAGTGGCGTGGCGGGCCTCGGCGGTACGGGTACATCCGGCGCGGGCGGCGCGGGCGCAGGTGGCACGGGCGCGTCCGGCGCGGGCGCAGGCGGCACAGCAGGCAGCACTCAGGGCCCGGCCGGGCCGCGCTTCATCGGACGCTTCGACGACGCTGGCGCGAACGCGAGCGCCCCGAATTTTGCCTGGTCCGGCAGCGCGATCGAGCTCGCGTTCACCGGTACGGACATTTCCATCACGCTCGACGGCTCACCCACCATTCGCTACGCGGTCGTGCTCGACGGCAAGCAGACCGAGTTCGTGACCAACGGCGGCATGGAGACGATCCCGCTCGGCAGCGGGCTCACGAACGGCGCGCACGACGTCCTCGTCTATCGGCAATCGGAAGCATTTTTCTGGATCACCACCTTTCACGGCTTCTCGGTCAAGGCGAGCGCGTACCTGCCGAGCACGATCCCAGCGCGGCGCTTGGCCGTGATCGGGGATTCGATCAGCGCCGGCTACGGCATGGACGGCTGCCCGTTCTCCGCCACCAACGAGAACCACTACGACACGGCCGCGGCCGTGGCCGCGCGCCAACTCGGGGCGGATCTGCACACGACCGCCTGGTCCGGCATCGGCATGTATCGCGATTCGAACGGGGACACCGCCGCGACGACCGAACAAATGCCGCAACGCTTCAGTAGCGTGCTGCCGGACGACTCGGTCAAGTGGGACTTCTCTCGCTATCAGCCGGACGCCGTGCTGATCAATCTCGGCACCAACGATTTCGCCAAAGGCGATCCCGGCACGCCTTTTCAGACGACCTACGAGCAATTCGTGACGGATCTGCGCGCCGACTACCCGAAGGCGCTTTTCTACCTCGCCGTCGGTCCGATGCTGAGCGGCACGAACTACAACGCCGCGCGCGCCTACATCAACAAAGTGATCAGCGACCGCGCCGCCGCGGACAAAAACATGAAGCTGCTCGAATTTTCACCGATCACCAGCGCCGAAGGCTTCGCCTGCGATTCGCACCCCACGAAAGCAACCAACGCGCGCATGGCTCAAACCTGGGTCGCCGCGCTGCAGGCGGATTTGGGCTGGTAG
>DASYCR010000346.1:0-2910 GCA_036500095.1 Polyangiaceae bacterium | reverse complement strand
GGGCGGCTTGGCCGAGGCGCTCAGGCGCGCCGAAGACAGCGACGCTTGGGGCAATGAGCTCGCTAACCGCGCAGCGCGCGCGGCGCAACGACATCCGAGCGGCGTGATGCTGCTCTCAGAGGTGCCGGAAGCGGATGTCGGTGAAGCGGCGGCGCGCGCCGTGGCGCACGAGCCGCAAGCGGACGAACCGCGTGTCCCCACGCCGCCGCCCGTCGTCGAGAGCCCAACCCCCAAACCAGAGCCCGAACCGCCGCCGGATTCTCAGACGGAGCTCGAGCGCCGCGTGCCGCCGATGAGTGAGCCGCCGCCCGTACCGCGTTTATCGAGCGTGCCCCCGCCGCGCCACGCGAGCGAAGGCGAAGCCGGTATGAGCTTCGAGCTACTCTGGCCGCCGACCGAGCGCAGCACCGTCCGAGAGCTCGAAGCATCGATCGCGCAAGGCGATCTCGAGCGCGGCGTGACGCTCTCGGATCAACTCGTGGCGCGCGCGCTCGCCAGCGCGGCGACGCTGCTCGGTGGCAACATGGATGCGCCGCGCGATCCCTCGACCGTCGCGCTGTTATTGGGCCTCGAAGGGCGGCGTTACTTGGAGTTTCGCGCGCTCGTGCGCGATGTGCGCTCGGGCCGCGGCGTCAGCTCGAACGATGCGCTATCCGCCTATGCCATGGCGATCGAAGTGCGCCTTGCCCGCGCTCGAATTCGCAGCCACGGCTGAACTAGTACTTCGGTTCAGATGTGCGTTCCGGATTTCTGTGGCCCCCACGAGTGAGGGCCACAGAAACCCTCCCGCACGGCAAAGCTATCCTCAGTACTCTATCTGTCTCGACGTACGACAACCCGGAACGAAGTTCCGGGCCGTCGTACTAGTTCTCGCTGGTTGCGCCGAGCGCGCCTGACGCGGTGCTCGTTTCCGAGCCGAGCTGGAGCTCTCCGACCCAGCTTCCACTCAAGGTCGCGATCGAGGCGTCATCGGCGACGACCGCCGAGCTGGTGCCGGTGAAGCTCAGGTTCGCGCTAGTACTGCCCGACGAGTTACTCGCGTTTTGCCACAGCGCCGTCACGGCGTTCTGACACGCGGTCTCGGTGCAAGCTTGAGCGCACCCCATATAACTGTCGCTACCGACGACCACGCCGTGCGCGAGCAGCGTCTGCGCGACGAGCGAACAATTCACGCTCTCAGCCAGCGCCGCCGCTGCACTGGTCGTTTGCGGAAATTCGGCGACTGCCGGCGCGGCCGCCAACGCGGTCACGAGCCGCGACGGAACGAAGCTGAGCTTGGTACCGATCAGCACAACGTCATTCGAGTCCGCCGACCACGTCGCTTGGAAGGTCGTGGGAAAGCCGGCGCTCGCAGCAGGCACCCCCGCGACGCTGTGCAAGCTAAAGAGCGCGCCCGCACTCAGCGAGCTGAGCTCTCCAGCGAAAGCGTCCGCGCTGAAAAACGCATTCAGTCCCGCGTTCATCCAACTGGCTGCCGGAGTGCGTAAGCGCGTGCTCGCACCGCTGCCGAATGCCGTGCTGAGCGCCGCATCCCAAGCACGCGCCGTGCGGGTGGTGCTGAAATCGTCCCGATTCGCCACTGGGGTTACGTCGTGCATGGCGTCCAATAGTGCGTTCACGTCATTCATGGCGCTGCCGCCGAGCGCTGCGCTGGCTTGGTCCGCTACGGAGCTCAGCAACTTCGACAGCGCTGGGTTCGCGTCGCTCGGGCCAAAGCTCAGCGCGAGATCGGTGGCTGCTAAGTCGACCGGTCGATCGGCGGCGAAAACCAGGATTTGATTGCCATCGCTTTCGCTGAGCGCACTCTGATCGGCGCAGCCGCCGATGTAATGACCGGCGCGCACCGTCACCGCCAGCGCGATCCCGGTCGGCAGGTGCTCGAGTGTGAGTTCTTGGCCGGCTGCGACGGTCACCTGGATGGCGCCGTCGGGCGGCGGATTGCCCGTCAGATCGGCGCAGGTCGAGCCGCTCTCCGCGGTCGCAGTCCAGGTTTGGATCGGTCGCTTACCGTTGTAGGAGGGAATGACGCGCAACGTGGTCTGATCCCGCGCGACGATGGACACGCCGAGCAATGTCGGTACTTCGCCGGCGACCGAGGCTCGGACATCGAACATCATCGGAGTACTCGGAGCGGTCAGCGTGACGTGCGCAACGCCATTTTGATCCGTAAGCGCGTCGTTCGTGTCGAGCGCGGCGTCGCTCGCGGCCACGTCCGGGTTCGAGCCGGTGAGCGCGAAGCGCACCAGAAAGTTACCCGGTGGGGTCGCCACGACGCTGAGCTCACGCGTGGCTTTGGGCTCGAGCGTGAGTGTGCCTTGCGGATCGAAGGCGAGCGAATCCGGCACTGGTTCGGCATCCGCGGCATCGGCGCCGGCGTCCGCGTCCGGGGAGCCGAAGCCGGCGGAGCCTGCGGGCAGGTCCGCCGCCGTGCTTTGTACGTCACAAGCTACGCTCAGCGCCCCGGCCGAACCGAGGCACAGCGCAAAAATGGCCACGCGGCAAAAAAGGCGCATCTTCGAAACCAAGTAAGAACGAGCAGCTAAAAGCGTAGAACCTCTGCACCGAAGCGCAAGCAAAAGGAGCACGCCTCGAGGCCACATGGTTGCTCGCTCGCTGGACCGAGCACTGAAAATGCTAGGGTTTTACTGCGTGGCTTCGCTCGTGCCCCCGTCCATCAAGGTCCTCATCGTAGAGGACGAACCAGGTCTCCGGCAGATGCTCGAGATCCTATTTCGGCGTGAAGGCTACGCCGTAGTGGCGGCTCCTGGTTGTGTCGCGGCGGTCGAAGCCATCAATCAGCATCCGCAGCCTTTTCCCGTGGTGCTCACCGATTTGGCGATGCCGGATGGATCGGGCTTGGACGTGCTCGCCGCAGCCAAGGCGCGCAGCGTCGCGACCGAAGTGATCTTG
>DASYCR010000345.1:0-4672 GCA_036500095.1 Polyangiaceae bacterium | reverse complement strand
TCGGTCTCCTCGTTGATATCGCGTGACACGCTGTGACGGAGGAGCTTCGAGGTCTCGCGTAGGCGCCGGCCGCTCGCCGCCAGCAAGTTCATGGCCGCGCTCGGGCAGAGCCGCAGAAATTCGTCGAGGTCTCCGCGATCGACCACGACCGCGTCCAGGTTTTTCGTGACGACGGCGGAGGCCGTGCGCGGTCCGCCGTCGAGCAGCGAGATCTCGCCGAAAAAATCGCCGATGCGCGCGGTCTCCAGCACGATACGCTCGCCGGTATCGTTCTTGAAATAGATCTCCACCTCTCCCGAGCGCACGATGTAGAGCGAGTCGCCCGGGTCGCCGTAGTTGAACAGCGCGCTGCCGGCGTTCACGCTCAAGTCGTCGAGGCGCTCCGCCAGGACGGCCCGTTCTTGTTCCTCGAGCAGCGAGAAGAACGGGACGTCGGCGAGGATTTGAGGGTCAACGGCCACGGAGATCGCCAGCACTCTAGAGCTCTGTTAAATGGGTGGTCAAGGAAGGGCTCAGAGCGGCATGTCCTCCATGGTGCGCGAAGGTGACGTCCTCGCCGGAAAGTTCCGGATCGAGCGCGTGCTTGGCCAAGGCGGCATGGGCGTCGTCGTGGCAGCGACGCATTTGCAGCTCGACGAACGCGTGGCGCTCAAGTTCTTGCTGCCGGAGGCGATGTCGAACCCGGAAGCCGTGGCGCGCTTCGCACGCGAGGCGCGCGCGGCCGTCAAGATCAAGAGCGAACACGTCGCGCGCGTGTCGGACGTGGGCACGCTCGACACGGGCTCGCCGTACATGGTCATGGAATACCTACAAGGCCAGGACATGGCGGCCTTGGTGCAGCAGCGTGGCGCGTTTGCCGTCGCGGACGCAGTGGATTTCGTGCTGCAAGCCTGCGAGGCGTTGGCCGAGGCGCACGCGCTCGGCATCGTGCATCGCGATCTGAAGCCCGCGAACTTGTTCGTCACGGCCCGCGCGGACGGTAGTCCGTGCGTCAAGGTGCTCGACTTCGGCATCTCGAAGCTCACGACGCCGGGCTCGGCGTCCGACATGGGCATGACCAAGACGTCGTCGGTGATGGGTTCGCCGCTCTACATGTCACCCGAGCAGATGAGTTCCACCCGTGACGTCGATGCGCGCACGGATATCTGGGCCGTAGGCATCATTCTGTACGAGATCATCGCCGGGCGCGTGCCGTTTTTGGCTGAAACCATGCCTCAGCTGTGCGCGATGATCTTGCAGGCGCCACCGCGCGCGCTGCGGGATTCGCGGCCCGACGCGCCGTCGGCGCTGCAGGAGATCATCGTCCGCTGCTTGGAGAAAGATCGCGAGCGGCGTTTCGCGAACGTGGCCGAGCTTGCGCACGCGCTGGCACCGTTCGGCTCGCCGAACGCCCTGCGTTCGGCCGAGCGCATCAGCAAGATCTTGCGCGCGAGCGCGCGGCCGACCCTGGGCGGAACGAGCAACGCGCTCTCGGTGCCCGG
Source organism: Polyangiaceae bacterium (assembly GCA_036500095.1). Lineage (GTDB taxonomy): Bacteria > Myxococcota_A > Polyangia > Polyangiales > Polyangiaceae > PMG-095. The sequence goes on along the minus strand of DASYCR010000345.1, from coordinate 3,191 downwards.
CGCGGCCACCAGCGCGAATTTCGGTGCCACGAGCGGCGCGCGCTCGTCGAACGGCGCGTTGCTCCTCTTGATCCCGATGTTTGGATTGTTCGCGCTCGGAGCGGGTGTCTTGGGTTATTTGCTCTGGCGCAAGCACGCGCCGCCGACCGCGGTGACGGTGGTCGAGCCGGCTGCCCCGAGCGTTTCGTCAGCCGCTGTCCGCCCGCAGGTCGAGCCAGCCGCGGCGGTCGCTCCATCCGTCGCTCCTTCTGTTGAACCCGCCGCGCCGCAGCTCGTGACCGCCGCTGCCGCGCCCAGCACGCCGGCAGCGCGCGTCGCTCCGCAAGCGAGTGCTGCGTCCGTGTCTCCAGGTAAGTTGAAGCCCGTGGTAGCCCCCACGCCCAAAGCGGCCGCGCCGAGCGGGCCCAAGCCGTCTACGCCGGCCTTCGATCCCCTCGACGGTCGCAAGTGAGGTGCTCGTGCGCGTGAGTTCTTACATTGGTCCCAGTCTGCTCGTGCTGGCGTTGTTGGCGCCGCGACCGGCGCGCGCGGACGCAAGCAACGCAGCGCTCGCTGAATCCTTGTTCCAGGAAGGCAAGCGCTTGTCGGCCGCCGGACAGTTTGTCGAAGCGTGTCCGAAGTTTGCGGCGAGCTACAAGCTCGACGCGGCGACCGGAACCCTGCTCAATCTGGCCGCGTGCGAGGAATCGCTCGGGCAAACGGCGACCGCGTGGGCCCATTTCACGGACGCGGCCTCGCTTGCGAAGCGCGAGGGCAACCAGGGACGCGCCGACTATGCGGCGCAGCACATCGCGAGCCTGGAGACCAAGCTGATCCGCCTGATCGTGAACGTCGCGCGCGAGGCCAACGTCGACGGCCTGGTGGTCAAGGTCGACGATCAGCCGTTGAGCTCGGCGGCCTTCGGGGTGCCCGCTCCAATCGATCCCGGTCCGCACACCATCGACGCCTCGGCTCCCGGCAAGAAGAACCTACACTTCGAGATCAAGGCCGACACGCCGCACGTGACGCTGGAAGCCAAGATCAAATGGGACGACGCGAATCCCGCAACGAGTGCGCCTGCGGCTTTGCTGCCGGGCGCGGCGCCGGCTGCAAGTCCCGCTCCTGCGCCGCCCGCGGCCGGGCCGCTCGCTCCGCCGGTTCCAGCACCGCCCGCCGTGCCGGGGCTGCCTGCACAGCCCGCGCTGCCGGTGCAGCCCGCGCTACCCACGAGCGTACCGAGTGTCGACCAGCTCGGCGGCTCGCAGGGGCGCTGGCTGGGATACGCGCTCGGCGGGCTCGGCGTGGTCGGTTTGGGTGCTGGCGCGTTCTTTCATTTCAGCGCGGTGAGCGAGAACGACGCAGCGCTGAAAACATGCGTGCAGGGCGACGGTACGCAGTGCATCGACGAGACGGATCAGGAAAATCACGACGCGCACCTTGCCAAGGCCAAGAGCAATCGCACGCTCTCGTATGTCGGGTTCGGGGTTGGCGGCGCAGCGCTGCTGGCAGGTGTGGTGCTGGTGTTGACCGCTCCTTCCGACTCGGCGGTGCAAAGCGCCGGCCTGACGCCGGTCTTGGACAGAGACCGCGTCGGCGTCGGGTATTCGCGCGCGTGGTAGCTCGTCCTGCGGGCGCTAGCCCGTGTGGTAGCCGGTCACCAGGCTCTGCGCGAGCAAGCCCCAGCCGTCGATCGCGACGAACAAGAGTAGCTTGAACGGCAAGCTGACCTGCGTCGGATTCATCATCTGCATGCCGAGCGAGAGCAGCACGTTGGCGACCACTAGATCAATCACCAGAAATGGCAAATAGAGCGCGAAGCCCAAAGCGAATGCCGCGATCAACTCACTGACCACGAACGCCGGCACCAAGATCACGAAGTCGTCGCGCGTCACCTGAGCTCGCTCTGCCGGCGGCCGAGCGGACAGCGCGATTTGGAAAAAACGCTCGCGTTCGCGCACAGAGGCGTTGGCGCGTAAAAAATCGCGGATCGGCTCGCGCGTCGCATCCGCGAGCGAGGCGAGCCAGGTATTGGTATCGCGATCGGCGCCGGGGGCGAAGAGCGGCGCGGCGCGGACCTCGATGCGCGCCGTGACGGGCGCCATCGCGAGCAGCGTCAGCGCGCCCGCGAACGCTAAGATCACCGTGCTGGACGGCACGTTCTGCGCGCCGATCGCGCCGCGCACGATCTGCAGCACGGTCGAGATCTTGACGAAGGCGGTGAGCGTCATGAACGCGAACGGCAAGAGTCCGGCGAGCGCGAGCACCACCACCAGCGTGATCGGGCGAGCCAGCGCGTCGCTCGGCGCCGCGGGATCCGGGGCCGCATGAGCCAAGCCGACGCTCAGCCACGCGGCGAGACCGAACAGCGGGCTAGCTCTTCTTGCCGAGCGCACGGCTCAGAATCTCCCGAAACGACGCGTGGTGTTCGTCGGTTTCGCTCAAGTCGATTGTGCCGTCCGCGAGCTCACCGAGCTTGTGCAGTCCGGCCTCGCTCGCGCCGAGCACGTAGACTTGGCTCCCGACACGCACCAGGTACACGGCGCGCCGCGCGTCGAGCGGCAGACGCCCGACTAGCGCCAGCGGACCCGCGGCGCGGCCGATCCCGGCGCGCCGGGCCCCGACCAAGACCAAGACGGCGAGCGCCACGATGCCGAGCAGCGTGACGAGAGTCTCGATCACGTAGTGCGTGAGCGGCGCCATCCCGCGGCGACGCTATCACTGCTCCCTGCGCCGTGGGTGGATTTTGCTGGGGCGCCTCGATCGGCAGTCGTAGGGCCTTTTGGCCGCGCGACGCGGGAGCGTTGACGCCCTTCGTTTCGGGCGCTACGGGCGGTTCTCAGAGTGGCTCTCGTCGTTCAAAAATTCGGTGGAACCTCGGTCGCGAACTTGGAGCGGATGCGCGCCGTTTCGGAGCTTGCGCTGCGCACGCAACGCGAGGGACATCAGGTCGTCTTGATCGTGAGCGCGATGGCCGGCGAGACCAATCGCTTGCTCGCGCTCGCGCATCAGATCTCCCCGACGCCCGACATGCGTGAGCTCGATTCACTCGCCTCGACCGGCGAGCAGGTGAGCGCCGCGCTGGTCGCGATGACCATTCAGGCGCTCGGCGGCCGCGCGCGCAGCTTTCTCGGTCATCAAATCCGTATCAACACGGACGGCTCCTTCACCAAGGCCCGCATCCAGGCGATCGATGGGTCCAGGCTTTTGTCGAC
>DASYCR010000344.1:0-6090 GCA_036500095.1 Polyangiaceae bacterium | reverse complement strand
CGTGTCTCCCTCGGGCTCGTGCAGCGGCATGATCGCGCACTACTACCCGGAGCTCTTCGCCGAGGACCCCGTACAACTGGAGCGCGCGCGCCGCCTGGCCGAGAAAATCTACGAGTTTTCGGCGTTCTTGGTGAACGTGCTGGGCGTCACGGACGTCGCCGCGCGTTTTCCCGCGCGCGTGACGTACCACGCGTCCTGCCACGGCTCGCGCTTGCTGGGCGTCAAGGACGAGCCGCTCGCGCTGCTCGGAGCCGTGCGGGAGCTCGAGCTCGTGCCGCTGCCGCGCTGCGAAGACTGCTGCGGATTCGGCGGCACGTTTTCGGTCAAATTGAGCGAGCTCTCGAGCGCGATGGTCGACGAAAAGATCGAGCACGTGCTGGAAACGGGCGCGGACTATCTGGTGGGCACCGACATGGGCTGTCTGATGAACATCGACGGCCGCCTGCGTCGGCGCGGCCTGCCCGTGCGCACGCTGCACCTCGCGCAGTTGCTCGACGGCGCGCCGGTCGTGAAGGGCGACAAGCCAAAGTGATCATCCCAAGCGAGCAGCTCGGTCTGCGCGCGCGAGCCGCGCGGGCACTCTCGGATCCCTTCTTGCGCCGAGCCGTGCGCTTCACGGTCGAGCGGTTGCGCAGCGGCAAGGATCGCGCGACAGGCGAGCTCGGGCGCTGGGAAGAGTGGCGCGAGCAGGGCAGCCGTGTGCGTAGCCACGTCGTCGAGCACCTTGATTTTTATCTCGCCGAGTTCGTCGCGAACGTCGAGCGACGCGGCGGGCACGTGCATTTCGCGGCCGACGCCGCGGAGGCGACGCGGATCGTGACCGAGATCGCCACGCGCGCCGAGGCGAAGCTCGTCGTCAAATCCAAATCCATGGTGTCGGAAGAGCTCCACATCAATCACCACCTCGAGCAGGCCGGCGTGGAGTGCCTGGAGACGGATCTAGGTGAGTGGATCGTGCAGCTCGCGCGCGAAACGCCGTCGCATTTGATCATCCCGGCCATCCACAAGAGTCGCCATCAGGTGCGGGATCTGTTCGAGGCCGACGGCGCGCACGGCTTGAGCACCGAGACGGCGGTGCTCGCCGGCTACGCGCGCCGCCGTTTGCGCGAGCGCTTCATGGCCGCCGATATTGGCATGACCGGCTGCAATTTCGCGATCGCCGACAGCGGCAGCGTCGTGCTCTTCACCAACGAGGGCAACGGCCGGATGGTCACCACGCTGCCCAAGACGCATGTGGTGATGATGGGCATGGAGCGCATATTGCCCGGCCTTGCGGATCTCGAGCTGATGGCGAACCTCTTGCCGCGCAGCGCGACGGGCCAAAAAATCACGACGTACCTCAACTTGCTGAGCGGCACGCGGCGTGCTGGGGAAGCGGACGGCGCGCGTGAGTTGCACATCGTGATCCTCGACAACGGCCGCTCTGCGCAGCTGGGCGACCCGGATTTTCAAGAGGTGCTCAACTGTATCCGCTGCGGCGCGTGCTTGAACGTGTGCCCGGTCTACCGACAAATGGGCGGCCACGCTTATGCTTCGGTCTACAGCGGGCCGATCGGCGCGGTACTCTCGCCGCTGCTGTCCAAATCGCTGCAAGCGCGGGAGCTCGCCAACGCCTCCACCCTGTGCGGCGCGTGCTTCGAGGCCTGCCCAGTGAAGATCCCGCTGCACGACATGCTGGTACGGCAACGCGCGCGCAACGTGGCGAGCGACGCTGCGGCCCACGCGAACGGCGCGCCACCGTCGCTCGAGCGTTTGGCGTTTCGCGCGTACGCCTGGTTGTTCTCGAGCCCGCGGCTATTTCGTCTGCTCAGCGGTGTCGGGCGCGCCGCGCAGCGCGCTCTCGTCGGCGACGGAAGTCGCTCGAGTTTTCTGGCGCGGCGCGTGCCGGCGCTGTTCGGTTGGGTCCGCTACCGCGCGCTGCCGCTGCCGCCGAAGCGCTCGTTTCGTGAACGCTTCGCCGAACTCGAGCGCGCAAATAAGCCTGATTGATTGAGGGCTTGTAGCGCTCGGTCTTACTCTGACCGCGCGCGGCGAAATGCTTTGGCGGGGCCGTGCCGCGATGATACGTCGGGTCATGTGAAATTCGTGCACGCGGCCGATCTGCACATCGACAGTCCCCTCTACGGTCTGTGCCGTTACGAAGGCGCGCCGCTCGAGCAAATCCGTGGCGCGACGCGGCGCGCGCTCGAAAATCTCGTCAAGCTGTGCGTGGACGAAGCGGCCGAGTTGCTCGTGCTCGCCGGCGACTTGTACGACGATGATTGGCGCGACTACGCGACGGGGCTGTTTTTTGCCGCGCAAATGGCCGTGCTGCGCGAGGCGGGGGTGTCGGTCGTTTGGATCCGCGGCAATCACGACGCGGCCAGCAAGTTGACGCATCATTTGCGCCTGCCGGACAACGTTCGTGAGCTGTCGCACAAGCATCCGGAGACGTTCGTGCTCGATCAGCTCGGCGTGGCCGTGCACGGACAGAGCTTCCCGACGCGGGACGTCGAAGAAGATCTCAGCGCACGTTACCCGGCGAGGCTGCGCGATCACTTCAATATCGGGCTCTTGCACACGGCGCTCGAGGGGCGTGACTTGCACGCGCGCTACGCGCCGTGCCAGGTCCCCGCTCTCGTGAATCACGGCTACGAGTATTGGGCGCTCGGACACGTGCACCGGCGTGAGGTCGTGAAGAGCGAGCCTTGGATCGTGTTCCCAGGCAATTTGCAGGGGCGGCACGCGCGCGAGACGGGCGACAAAGGCGCTACGCTCGTGGACGTGCAGGGCGGGCGCGTGAGCTCGCTCGAACACCGGGCGCTCGACGTCGTGCGCTGGTTCGCGCTCGACGTCGATGCTTCGAGCGCGACGGATCTGGACGGCGTGCTCGACGCGGTGCGCGAGCGGCTGCAGAGCGTCGTCGTCACCGGCGCGGACGGACGGCTCGCAGCGGTGCGCGTGCGCATCGTCGGTTCGAGTTCGGCGCACGCGGAGCTCGAGCGCAGCACCGCGCGCCTCGAGGCCGAGGTGCGCGCGCTCGCGCTCGATTTGCGCAGTACGGAGGTTTGGATCGAGAAGGTCGTGCTCGCGCTGCGCGCGCCCAAGGCGCGCGCGCTCGGGCTCGGCGACGACGCGCTCGGCCAGATGCTGCGCGGCATCCGCAGCCTCGAAAACGACCCCGCCGCGCTGACGGAGCTGGCGCAAGAAGTCGCCGATTTGCGGCGCAAGCTGCCCGCCGATCTGTTCGAGGGACCGGACGCTCTCGACTTGGAGAGCGAAGGCGCCATGCGCGAGCTCTTGAGCGAGGTCGCACAGTCGATCATTCCGAGCCTCGAGTCGGGCGCGGAAGGTGGCTCGTGAGGTTCAGGCGGCTCGCCTTCAAGGCGTTCGGGCCCTTCACCGGTCTGGAGCTCGAGCTTGCGGGTGGCGCGCCGGGCGGTCTGCACGTGATCTACGGCCGGAACGAGGCCGGCAAAACCAGCGCTCTGCGCGGCGTTCACGATCTCCTGTTCGGCATCCCCGAGCGCACTGGCGACGATCACGTGCACCGCGGTCCTGAGCTCTGCATCGCAGCGACGCTCGAGCGCGACGGAACCTGTCTCGAGATCCAACGGCTCAAGCGACGCAAGGATTCGCTGCGTGACGCCCAGAACGAGCCGCTGGACGAGGGCGCGCTGACCGAGCTCCTGGGTGGGCTCGACGCAGGCCAGTTCGAGCGCCTGTTCGGCCTTGATCACGAGCGCCTGAAGAAAGCTGCCGACGCTATGCTCGAGGACGACGGCGACGTCGGGGAGAGCCTGTTCGACGCCGGCACGGGCGGCAGCAGCATTCGGCAAGTACTGGCCGAGCTCGAGAGCGAGGCCGATTTGCTGTACAAACCCCGCGCGCACAAGGTCCGCTTGAGCCTTCTGCTCGAGAGCTACACGCAAGCCAAGCGCGAGGCGCGTGAGCGTCAAAATCCACCGGAGAAGGTGCACGCGCAGCAAGCTCGCCTCGCTGAACGGCAGAGGGAACTCGAACGGGTCGGGGCGATGCGGCGCGCGCTGCGCGCCGAGCTCGAAGAAAAAACGCGCTTGCAGTCGCTGCTGCCGGCCGTCGCGCAACGCACGGCGTTGCTCGAGAAGCGCTCGGCCCTCGGCGCCCGCGTCGATTTTTCGGAGCCGGAGGAAGAGCGCCGCGTCGCAGCCGAACGCGCGCTGGTCCAGGCCGAGCAAGAGCGGGATCACTACCAGCGTGAGGGCGCGCGCACGCTCGCCGAGCAAGCCGAGCTGGTCGTGCCGGAGGGCCTCGCGACGCTGAGCGAAGCGATCGCGCAGGAACTCCGCGATCGCACGGGCAAGCATCGCGCGGCGCAGGGGGATCTGCCCAAGCGCCGAGCTGCGCTGGCGACCAGCGAGCTCGAGGCCAAGCATTTGCTGGGCAGCGTGTTTCCAGGCCGGGAGCTGCAAGGCGCGGAGCGTTGGCGACCAGCCGACGCGGATTTGCGGCGCATGCGTCGGCTCGCCGAGCGCCGGCCGCTGCTGACCGCCCGCGTGGCAACGGCCGAGCGCAGCTTGAGTGATCTTTCGGCCGAGGTCGCCCGAATCGCCGAGGAGCTCTCGCTCTTGCCGGTGTTGCCGCGCGCCGCCGAATACAAGCGCGCCATCTTGCTGGCGCGCAGCGCCGGAGACGTCGACCGGCGCGTGCGTGAGAGCGCCGCTGAGGCTGAGCGTTCGAGCCTGAGCGCGTCGGCCGACTACGCCAAGCTCGGGCTCTTTCATGGTCCGCGGTCGGCGATCCCGACGCTGCCCGTGCCGAGCGAAGAAACGGTGACGCGCTTCGAGCATGAGCTTGTTCAGCGTCGGCAGCGCTGTGAAGCCGTCGCGCAGCGGCTCGAAGAAAAGCGCGAACGCCTGGCGGACGTAGCCGATCAGATCGGCGGCATCGAGCGCGTCGGAACCGTGCCGAGCGAGGCTGAGCTCGGTACGGCGCGGGCGGAGCGCGATCGCGGCTGGTCTCGCGTGCTCGGTGCTTGGCGCGCGGGGGATTCTCCTGAGGCAGAGGATCCGGAGTCGAGCGCGCGGCTCTCGCGCTCGCGCCAGTTCGAGCTGCTCTTGCAGACGGCGGACTCGACAGCGGATCGCTTGCGCCGCGAAGCCGAGCGTGTGTCCGAACTCGCTCAACTGCGCGCGGAGCAAGGCGAACTCGAGCGAGGGCTGGCGCGTTTGCAGAGTGAGCTATCGGACGCCGAGCAAGCCGAGCGCAAGAGCGAGCGCAATTGGCAGCTCGCCTGGGACGCGGCCGGTATCCGCGCGCTGTCCGTCAGTGAAATGCGCGCCTGGTTGGCGCGCCAACGAAAGCTCGCGGAGCGTGTGGAAGCGTTGCAGATCGCCGAGCGCAGCGCCGAAGACGCGAAAGCCGAACAAACGGCGCTGGCGTTCGAGCTCGCGCGCGCGCTCGAGCTCGCGGCGCCCGAGCCCGGGGCGTGGGTGATGCCGCTCTTGCTCCAGTGCGAAGACGCTCTGGCCGCGGCGAGTGAACGCGCGACCGAACGCGCGGCGCGTCAGCAGACACTGGCCGACCTCGAGCGACGCAAGAGCGAAGCCCTCCGCGATCGGCTGGAAGCTGCGCAGGAGCGCGAGGCGTGGGACATCGAGTGGGCGAGCGCCGCGCAGGCGCTTGGTTTCGAGGGCAGCCTCTCGGCGGAGGACGCGGGCGACGCTGTGACCGCGTTGGTCGCGCTGTTCGCCAAGATCGACGAGGTCGGCCTGCTGCGCGGCCGGGTCGACGGCATCGAGCGCGACGCCGCGCTATTCGCCGAATGGGCGGAGTCGCTCGCGCGCGCCCACGCGCCGGACCTGATCGGCCGTGCGCCGGACGCGCTGGCCGAGGAGCTCTTGCGCCGCATTCGGGCGGCCCAAACGGCGCGCGAGCAAACGGCGCGGCTCGGCGCCGAGCTCGAGCGCCGGAAGAAAGAGCTCGAGCAGATCATCGAGCGCGTCGAAACATCGGAGGCCGAGCTCGCCGCGCTGATGCGCACCGTGGGCGCCCGGGATCGTGTGGAACTCCGCACGCTCGCCGAGCGCGCGCGCCAAGGCCGCGAGCTCGAGCGCCAGATCGAAGACATCG
>DASYCR010000343.1:0-3825 GCA_036500095.1 Polyangiaceae bacterium | reverse complement strand
GCGACGGAAGCCAGAAGAAGCGCCGGTAAGGCTCTACTTGCGGTCCGCGGGTGAGCCAAATATATCTGAACTCGATGTCGCAGACCGCCCGCAGCTTCGTCGTACGTGGTGGCGGAGCCGCCAAGACGGCGCGCCAGCTGTCGGAGACCGCACGATCCCTTGGGCGGGCGGCCGGGGGTTTGCTCTTCACCTGCGGGGCGCTCGGCGAGCGTCTGCCGGAGCTCGCCGACGCGCTCTCGGCGGCGCGACTGGGGTTTCCGGTGCTGCTGGCTGCGGGGGCCGGCGTGTTGACCGAACGAGGTGAGCTGGAGGGTGAGAGCGCCGCAGCCGGCCTGCTCTGGAGCGGTGGCGAGGCGCACGCCGCGACCGTCACGGGGCACGGGGACGAGCTCTGCTTGGCCGTCGCCGCACATTTGCGGGAGCGCTCGCCCGTCACCGCCCGGACCGCGCTCGTCTTCCTGAATCCGCGGGGGATCGAGCCGCCCACTCTAGACGCACTGCGGGGACTCGAGCGCACCACGTTGCTCGGCGGCGGTACCATCGGGGACGCGCCCGTGTTCGCAATCGCGAGCAGCGGCGAGCCAACGCGAGGAACCGCCGGGATCCTGACGATTTCAGGCATGGCCCCGCCGCTTTGCGCCGCGTCTCCCGCGTGCCGCTTGCTCATGCCGCTTCGCGAAATAACCGCCGCGCAGGGTGCGCTCGTGCTCGCGGTCGACGGTGAGCCGACCTTGGAGGTCTTGAGCGCCGCTGCGCGCGGGCTCACCAATCAACCGCTCGTGCTCGTGGCGCTGGCCGAGAGCGTCGGGGTGGAAGGCGAACCTCCACCGCTACTGGTGCGTACGGTGCAGGGTGTCGATCCAAGCCGCGGTGGCATCTTGGTCTCGGACGAAGTCAAAGTCGGCATGCGGCTGGCGTTCGCGGTGCGAGACGCGGCGGCAGCACGCGCCGATCTAGAGCTGCGCACGCGAGCGCTCGCTCGTGAATGCGCGGGGGCCGCGCCGCGCTTCGGTATCTATTTCAATTGCGCGAGCCGTGGCAGCTCGCTGTACGGCGCGGCCGATGTCGACACGCGCGTCCTCGCTGCGCGCTTCGGGCAAATGCCGTGGCTCGGGCTGGCCTCGTCCTTCGAAATCGCGCCATATTCCCAGCAGCCGGCTCTGCAGCTTTACACCGGGGTCATTGGCTTGTTTACCTCTCCGAGCTGAGGGCAATCATGCGAGCTCCGGGCAACCCGAACGACGCCGCCACCGGCGCGCTGAAGGTGAGCGCACCCAAATCCCGCTACGGGGCAGCGGACGCTGCGCTCGCAGGGCTGGTCATGCTCGTCGTCGGCCTGATGGTCGTGCCCTTGCCGACCTGGCTCCTGGATCTGCTGATCGCGTCCAACTTGGCGGGCTCGGTCGCCGTCTTGCTCATTTCCCTATACGTGGGGGAAGCCCTCAAAATCTCGACTTTCCCGACACTGCTCTTGCTCACGACGCTGATCCGGCTCGCGCTCAATGTGTCGTCCACGCGGTTGATCCTTCTGCAAGCGAACGCCGGCGAGGTCATTCACGCGTTCGGCGCGTTCGTCGTGCGAGGCAACTACGTCGTGGGGGCGGTGGTGTTCCTGATCCTGACGATCATTCAGTTCATCGTGATCGCCAAGGGTGGCGAGCGCGTGGCAGAGGTCGGAGCACGCTTCGCGCTCGACGCCATGCCCGGCAAGCAAATGGCGATCGACGCCGAGCTGCGCTCGGGCGCGATCGACGGCGCGGAGGCTCGTGCGCGCCGTCGCATCCTGGTGCGGGAAAGCCAATTCTACGGCGCGATGGACGGCGCCATGAAGTTCGTCAAAGGCGACGTCATCGCCTCGCTCTTGATCACGCTGATCAACATCGTCGGCGGTCTGGCGATTGGCATGGGACAAAAGGGGCTCGAGCCGGTCGCCGCGCTCAAACGCTACGGCCTACTCACGATCGGTGACGGCCTGGTCACCCAGATCCCCGCGCTGTTGATCGCTACCGGCGCCGGCGTACTCGTGACGCGCGTGGCGAGTGAGGAGGCAGAGACCCCGCTCGGCGCGGAGCTCGCGAGCCAGCTCTTCGGTCAACCGCAAGCGCTCCGCGTCGCGAGCTTCTTCGTGCTCTTGTTGGCGCTCGTCCCTGGCCTGCCGGGCGTGCCGTTTTTCGTGATCGGTGCGCTGCTCTTCGTCGGCTCGCGCGCGAGAGAGAAACGCCTGCGCGCCGACGCCGAGCGCGATCCGAGCGACGCTGCTCCGCGCCGCGTCGCGGCGGGCACGGGTCCTCGTTTCGTGCCGGTGGTCGCGCCCTGGACCCTCGAAATAGCTAGCGACCTCGTGCCGCTCGAGTCCGACGAACTACGCGGCAACGAAGTGCGACGCGCCGGGTTGCGGGCCGCGCTCGCGGCCACGCGCGAAATCATTTTCCGTGACCTCGGGGTTCCCTTGCCAGCGGGTCGCTTGAGCGAAAATCCGACCCTGCCCGCGCGCCAGCTCGTGCTCTCCATCCACGAGGTCCCAGCGCGCACCTTCGCCGTGCCTGCGACGCTCCCGGACAGCGATGTCGCCGCCTTCGTGATGGCGCAAATACTCTCGGTTTTGCGCAGGCGCGCCGTGGATTTCTTGGGTATCGCGGAGACTCAGGGCTTACTTGATGAACTCGAGCAACTCGCGCCCGCCACGGTGCGCCAAGTCGTTCCAAAACCGATCACGGTGACGCTACTCGCCGACGTGCTGCGCCGGCTCGTCGAAGAAGGCGCAACGTGCGCGACCTGCGTGGTGTGCTCGAGGCCCTGTCGCTGGTCGGCGGCAGCGAACGGGACCCGCTGAACCTCACCGAGTTCGTGCGCTCGCAGCTTCGCCGCCCGCTCACGCACGCGCTGACCCGTGGAGCACCCGAGCTGTCCGTGCTGCTGCTCGAGTCTCAGATCGAGGAAGCAGTGCGGCACGCGATCTCACGCACGCCCGCCGGGGCCTTCTTGGCGCTGGCACCTGCTGCGGCTCGCGACATCGTCTCCGCCGTGCAGCGCGCTGGCCAAGCTCAAGTGAACCTGGTCGTGCTCACGCAGCCGGACATCCGACGCTTCGTAAAAAAGCTGCTGGAACTCGAGCTACCCGACGCGCGGGTCGTATCGTACGCCGAGCTCTTGCCCGAGATCACCATTCGCCCGGCGGCCCGCGCAACCCTAAGTGCGGTGTAGCGAGCTCTCCGCGCTCAAAGCCGACGTTGCACGACCATCTTGCGGGGCATCTGCCCGCTCTGTTCGGCCGCCTTCTTAGCTTCCTTCTGCAAGAGCGGGTGCGTCCTCTTCATCATGAAGCCGCCCAGCAAGCGCACGTCGTTGGCCGCGAGCTTTTTTAGGACTCGGCGCACACCTTTCAAGTCGTTCGTGTGCGCGTAGACGTAAGCGTAAGCACGATAGAGCTGCGGCTGGAGCTTCTCGTATTCCGCGTCTTCGGGGTCGATCAAACTCAGCGTCTCGTGCGCCTTTTTTGCGGAACCGCTGCGCGCCCAGGCTTCCGAGCACACCGCCGTCAACATAGCGCGCGTCTTCGGGTCCTTGTGTCGTCCGAGGTCGATGTTGTCCACGAGCTGACGGGCCAAGCCGACGTCGCCCAAAGTGAGGTGGATCATGGCACGTTGCGCGCGCGTTTCATCGGCGATCGGCGCCAGCACCTTGCTCAGATCAATCTGCTCGAGCGTCTTCAAGGCCAACTTGGGGTCGTCCTGCATTTGCAGCTGGGCCTTGGCGAAGACGGCAGTCGGGTCACCCTTTTTGTAGGTTGCGTCGAGCTCGGCCAAGGCTGCCTTGCGATCGTCT
>DASYCR010000342.1:0-3347 GCA_036500095.1 Polyangiaceae bacterium | reverse complement strand
CCGAGCCGTTCAAGTGACGGCTCAGCGCTGCGCCCACGGCCAGATTCTCAAGGAGCTTGCCAGGATACCCGCCCGCCAAGTTCTGCGTTTTGGCGAGGCTTTCGCGAGCACCGAAGCGGAGCGTAGGCAGACTACGTGAGCATCGGGGCGGAGCGAAAACGAAGCCAAAACCAGAAATCGGCGGGCGTCGGCTGCGCTCGAGATAACCGCGATGGCCATCCAGACATGATTGAGGTGTCCCATCTGACCAAAGACTACGGCACGGTCGTCGCCGTGCGGGACGTCTCGTTCACGGTCGAGCGCGGGCAAATCGTCGGCTTTCTCGGGCCAAACGGCGCGGGCAAGAGCACGACGCTGCGCGTACTCGCCGGATTTCTCGGCGCCACCTCGGGCAGCGTGACGATCGCCGGCCACGATGTCGCGCGCGAGCCGCTCGCTGCTCGCCGCTCGCTCGGTTACATGCCCGAGAGCGCGCCGCTCTACCCGGAGCTGCGCGTCGAAGAGTACCTCACATTCCGAGCCGAGCTCAAAGAGGTGCGGCGTGACAAACGCAAGGCTGCCGTCGCGCGCGCGATGGAGCGCGCCGCGGTCGGGCACGTCAACAAGACGCTGATTGGACATTTGTCCAAGGGCTATCGGCAGCGCGTGGCGCTCGCGGACGCCCTGGTCGCCGATCCGCCGCTGTTGATCTTGGACGAACCCACGGCGGGGCTCGATCCGAATCAGATCCGCGAGGTCCGCCGGCTGGTCGCCGAGCTCGCCGCAGACCACACCATTTTATTGTCGACGCACATTCTGTCGGAAGTCGAAGCGTCGTGTCAGCGCGCGATCGTGATCGACCGCGGGCATCTCGTCGCGCAGGGCTCGCTCGCAGAGCTCGCCGAGAACCGCAGCAAAGGCGGCCTGACCGTGCGCGTGCGCGACCCGGAACGTCGCGCGCAAACATTGCTCGCGAAAGTGCCGGGCGTCAGCGCAATCACCGTGGGCGAGGAGCCTGGACCGACGTGCGAGCTCGAGATCGAACTCAGCCCCGACGCCGAGCGCGAACTGGTCAGCGAGGAGCTCGTGCGCACGCTTTCGCGCGAAAACATCGGAGTCCACGCGCTCATCCCCCGCCGCGCCTCGCTCGAAGAAGTATTCAGCGCGCTCACCCGCGAGCAAAGCAAAGTCGCGAACGACGCCAGCGACGCGAACACGCGCGACGCGAGCACGAGCGACGCGAGCACGAGCACGCCGCCTGGAGCAGACACTTGAACGGCCTGCTGGCAGTTTATAAAAAGGAGCTGCTCAGCCTGTGGGTGACGCCGCTGGCGTGGGTATTGCTCACGGTATTTCTGCTTTTGCAGGGCACCATCTTCTATTCGATCGTGACGCACTTTGCCGGCGTGGCCGACGTGTCGGTCGACGTGGGACCGGTGCAGGCCTATTTCGGACAAGAGTCGATCTTCCTGTTGATGACGCTCTTGCTCTTGTGCCCCGCGCTCACCATGCGCCTGTTCGCCGAAGAGCGTCGCAGCGGTACCATCGAGGCGTTACTGACGGCGCCAGTCACGCCCACGAGCGTCGTGCTCGGCAAGTTCCTGGCGACGCTCAGCACCTACCTCGTGATGTGGGCGCCGACCGTGCTGTACGTGGTGATTCTGCGCAAGACCGGCACGGTGGATTGGGGAGTCGTCGGCTCGAGCTACCTCGGTCTATTTGGGATCGGCACCGCCTATCTCTCGCTCGGCACGTTGATGAGCGCGATGACCAAGAGTCAGCTCGTCGCGCTCTTGCTGACGATCTTCCTGGAATTTGGCCTATTCGTGCTCGGCATCGGCGAATACATCTTCGACGCGGGCACCCTGCGAGACGTGTGCGCGCACGTCTCGGTGATGGGCCAAATGGAGGACTTTGCCAAGGGCATCGTCGATCTTCGACGGATCGTGTTCGACGGCTCGATCGCGATCGTGAGCTTGTTCGTGACCGTCCGCGTCGTGGATTCCTGGAGGTGGGGATGAACGCTGCTTCGAGCCGGCAGAGCCTGACGCGCTCGTTCAAGGCCTTCGCTGCCCTCGGCGTGTTGGCAGCGGTGCTCCTGGCGGTGAACGCGAACATCCTGGTGGCGCGCTGGTACAAGCGATGGGATCTGACCGCGACGCACCTGTACACGCTGTCGCCCGCCACGCTCGACATCTTGCGCTCCCTGCACGAACCGATCGGCGTCGTGGTCTTCTTGGCCAAAGGCGATCCGCTCAGCGTGAGCACGCGAGAAATGCTGACCGCGTACCGCGCGAACACCGGCGAGCTCGCGGTCACCTACGTGGATCCCGACCAAAATCCGGCTGAATTTCAGGCTTATCAAAGCAAACTGGGCATCTTGACCGGCCGCGCCGAGGACGGTCGCGTGGTCACCGACGCCAGCATCGCCGTCACTCGCGGCGAGCGCCATTGGTTCATCACCAGCGAGCAAATCGTCAGCTACGACGACGACACGGGACGCGCGCGCCCGCGCCTCGAGCAAGCGCTGACCGAGGGTATCGCCAATCTGTTCCAGGAGGGCAAGGAGACCGCGTGCTTCTCGACCGGCCACCGTGAAACCTCGCTCGACGACGTCAGCCCGGAAGGGCTCTCCGAGCTCCGCCATCGGCTCGAGAAGAACAACTTCACGGTCGAGACGCGCGATCTGGCCGCCATGACGGTAAAGCTCGATGACTGCACGCTGCTCGCCATCGTCGGACCGGACGTGGAGTTCGACGACGCCGCGAGCCGCCGCGTAGTAGACTACGTGCGACAGGGCGGCAACGCGCTGCTCTTGATTCCCCCTGCGCTCGGCGAGGACAAGCGCGTGCGGCGCTCGGGGCTCGACGCGGTGGTCGCGCTGGCGGGCGCCCAATTTGCCCAGGATTTCGTGCTCGAAACCGACGCCGCGCTGCGCTCGCCGCGCGGCGCGGGCGAGGTCTTTTTTGCGCTCCCGAAGTCGCACGCGGTGACCGCCGGGCTCGAGCGCTCGGGCGCCAAGATCGACTCGCGCGTGCTCTTGAACGGCGCGCAGAGCCTGCGTCTGTTGCCGGGCTCGGTCGCGGTGCCGCTGCTCGTCTCGAGCGACAAAGCCTTGGCACTCAAGGATCTCGGCGCTCTGCTCGGGGACTCCGACAAATCCGCCGAGCTCGACGACGCGCCACGCCAGAGCTTCACGTTGGCGATCGCCGCCGAGTTGCCGAAGCTCCAGGGCTCGGCGCAGGCGCACGGACCGCGCCTGGTGATTGCCGGCGCGAGCAACCTCGGCTGGTCTCGAAATTACAGCGATCCGGCCCTGTACGGCGATCGGCTGTTCACCGAAAACGCGCTCAGCTGGCTCGGATCTC
>DASYCR010000341.1:0-3296 GCA_036500095.1 Polyangiaceae bacterium | reverse complement strand
TTTTTGCCGCTCAACCGGCGTTTCAGCGTCGACGCCGTGCTCGCATCTCTGCGCGGCGACCGCTCGGTATCGCTTGCGCGCTTGAATGCGCCGCTCGCGCGCGACACGCGGCCGGTCGTCTCACTCGCGGTCACCGCGCTGATCTTGCAGTGGGCCGTCATTTACTACTTCAACGTCGTGCACAAGACGGGCTCGCAGTGGCGTGACGGCACGGCCGTCTACTACTTTTTCCAGCAGGATCGCATGGTCACTTGGCTCGGCGCGTGGCTGCGCGACTTCCTGCCGCTGGTCGCGTACAAGGCGATGACGTTCGGAGCGCTGGCCATCGAGGGCTCGGTGGCGCTGCTGCTCGTCCTACCCTTCAAGCCCAGCTACACGCGCATGATCGCCTGGGCGCTCGTGTGCACGCTCCACCTCTCGATCGACGCGGTCGTTCAGCTCGGACCGTTCTCGTGGGCCATGGTCGTGATGTTCTTTGCGCTAATCCCGCGCGAACTGTGGGAGCGCCTGGCGCCCGCTTTCAAGAAGCGTCGGCCGGCGCAGGATTTCGTGGTTGCCTCGGACAACGCCCTCTCGCTTGCGATGGCGCGCGTCATCAAGCGCTTCGACACCTTCAACCAGGTTGCGTTCGTCGCTGGTGTCGGTAGTGAGCAAGAGCCCGCGGCGCCTTGTAGCGCGATCGACCGCAGTTCCGGTCAGCGCTACCAAGGTGCGCTCGCGCTCCGTCGCGTCGCGGAAGCGTTGCCGCTTGGCTCGCTGCCCGTGGTGTGGCTCGCCCTGCCGCCCTTTGCAGGTGTCGCCGATCGCTGGCTTCAGCGCGCGGCCGCTGACACGGGCAAGCTCGCCGCGTATTGCGGCGTGAAGAGTCACTCGCTCGACCCCCTCGAGAAAGAGCCGAGCCCGGCTAGGCGCTTCTTCGCGCGTGTGGCTTGGGTGGCCGGGGAGTGCGGCGTGCTTTTTCTGATGGTTTGCTGCGCAAGCCAAGTGCTGATCGAAAACGCCGCGGTGCCACCCCAGCTGAAGCTGAAATCACGTCCCGAGTGGATGACCGCGGTGATCGTGTACCCGCGCCTGTTTCAAGGTTGGAGCATGTTCGCTCCGAGCCCGCCCACCGACGACGGGCGACTCGTGATCGACGGTCGCACCAAGGACGGCCGGCACTTCGATCCGCTCACCGGCCAAGTGCCGTCGTTCGACGTTCAACCCAAGGGCGGCTACCGCATGAATCAGATCTGGGGGGATTTCCATCGCCGCGTTGCTGAGGAGCGCTTTCGCGTGTACTGGCCCGGCGTGCGTGATTTCATCAAAAATCATCACTTGATCACCGGTCGACCGGAGGACGAGCTCGAGGCGTTCGATGTGTGGTTCGTCTCGGAGCAGATCCCGCCCCCGGGTGAACCGAAGACTCCGCCGACTCGGCGCAAGCTCATGTCATACGGCGTCGTGAAGGACTGACCGAAGCGGAGCGCCAGCATGTCCCTGGGATACTTGCTCCACGCGGCCTACGCCACGCTGCGGATCAGCATCCCAACGATTCGCGACGGGCTACGGGGCACGCTCACGCCAGAGCTCTGTGATCAGCGCCTGCTCGGTTGGTCGTCGGCGCTGGTCGAGCGAGCTCGCATCGACGTTCGCGTGCACGGCGAGCTGCCGGACGGCAGCGAGAGCTTCGTCGTGATGTCGAACCATCAGTCGCTCTACGACATTCCGGTGCTGTATCGGGCCTTCCCGCTCCGCCTGCGCATGGTCGCCAAGGCAGAGCTATTTCGTGTGCCGCTCTGGGCTCAGGCGATGCGCCGCGCGGGGTTCGTCGAACTCGATCGCTCGGACCGCGATCGCGCCATTCGGAGTTTGGATCGGGCGCGCGATGCGCTCTCTTCGGGCACCAACGTTTGGATCGCGCCCGAGGGGACGCGCAGCCCGGACGGTCGGCTAGGAGAATTCAAGCGCGGTGGCTTTTACCTTGCCGTGGGCGCGCGCTCACGGATCCTGCCGGTTAGCATCCGGGGTACCCGTCAGGTGCTCGCGGCGCGCGCGTATCGTGTGAAGCCGGGCGCGCAAGTCGACGTGACCTTCCACGCTGCGGTGGATCCCAAAGACTTCGGCCTCGACGTGACGCCCGAGTTGCTGGCCGCCGTCCACGACTCGATCGAGCGTGGCTTGAGCGAGACTTAGGACTGTCCCGAGGCGTCCAAGCGACACCAAATGCGGACAACGACCGTGTCGCGCTGCGTCCAGGGCGTGACGTCGATGCGATCCACGCTGTCCATGCGAGCCGCGGGCAAGCGATGGAGTAAATGCCGCTCGACGAAGCGGCGCCGAAGCGCCTCGGACGAGAGCTGCGTCGCCTCGGAGCCCTGCACGACGAACGTCATCATTTCGAAAATGGCAAACGGCGTGGGTTCGCTCGCCGGCGTTGGCCTAGACGGATGCTCGTCGTGGGCGCGATCCGGGAGACTCGCGCGATCGGGCACGCTTGCGCGGGGTCCTGAGCTTGGGGCAAGTTCACTGGCGATCGCGGCGAGCGTTTCTCGCCCCATCGCCGTCTGGCTCATGGTGATCTCAGGGGAGGAGGCGAGCGGAGCAGCCTTGGCATGAGGCACCCTCGGCGCGAAGCTCGGGGTGCGCGCTCCGGGCGCGTTCGAGAGGCGATCTCCGTAACTCAGCGTCGTCTGTTGGGCGCGCATCGGCTCCAGTTGGTGCTGAATGGCCGCCAACGTCTCGCGTCCCGCGACACTTTCGCTGAAAGAAACCTCGGGTGGCTCGTCCTTGGTATCGACGGCCGCGCTGAGCTCTTCCGAGATCGCCGCGAGTGTCTCAGTACCGGCGGGCGTGTAACTCACCTGCAAGTCCGGCTGCGACGACTCGCTAGGCGGTCGCGCGCTACGGGATGCTTTGCCCCTGGGGCGTGGTGGGCGTGCGGCCAAACATCGAGGAGTATCGCACGATCACGGGGCCGGGCGCCAAGCTGCCTTTGTTTTCGAGCCAAACGCGCGCGCTCTACCGGCCCTGGGCGGGTGCGGAAGGCGGGGGCGCGAACAGACGGCGCTCAGGCGAGCTCGCTCTTACCCATCAGGAACAGGTCGACCGAGCGTGCGGTCTTGCGCCCTTCGGCGATCGCCCAGACGACCAGCGATTGTCCGCGGCGACAGTCGCCTGCCGCAAAAACTCCGCTCTCGCTCGTCATGTAGTCCGCGTTCACGTCGATGTTGCCGCGCCGATCGAGCTTGAGCCCGAGATCGCTGACGAGGCCCGGGTGCTCCGGGTGCACGAAGCCCATCGCGAGCAAGACCAGG
>DASYCR010000340.1:0-3273 GCA_036500095.1 Polyangiaceae bacterium | reverse complement strand
CGGGCACGGTCGGCGCGGCGCTCGCCCGCGAAATCGCCAAGGCGGCGCATGCGAGCGCGCCGACACCGAAGAGCTGGGCGAGCGAACCGTGCATGCTCCGAGCATACAGGCTCTCCGACTTTTGCTAAGCTTTGTTCATGCACGTTCGAGCGCAGATTTCCAGGAAGCCATTGTTCACCCTCGCGCTCGTGTGCTCGGCGGTGTTCTCGGGCTGCGGCGACAAGAGCGAGGTGTCACTCGAGCTCGGCATGCAGAATTCGAACTTGACGGTGACCGACGGCGCACTCGGCGAGACGCTCACGGGCGGCTTCGATCTGAGCCTCGCACTCGGCAAATTGGCATCTGGGGCGAGTACTGTATCGCTCGGCTCTTTCTCTCTACGCGGAGCCGACGCGATGACCGCAGTCGATCCATTGCCCGTCGACGCGGGTAGCACGACGTTCCCAGTCACACTCTCACCGGGTGACAGCAAGATCGTGAATTTCACGCTGGTCAACGTCTTCGCGCCGGCGGCGTCACGCGCGGCGCTTTGCCCGGGTCCCGATCAAATCCTCGGGGCTGTCCTCGACAACGGCAAGAGCGTCTCGGTCACGAGCAACCCCATCACGCCGACCTGCAACTGAACACGGTCATGCGCGACGACGATGCCAGCCAGGAGCCCTCAGTCAACGGCGAAGTCCCGGCCATCGATCTGGAGGAACTGCGCGCGCGCATCGGCGCGTGGCGTCGCGCCGTAAACCAGCCCGGCAGCGCGGCGCCCGCGCGCTTTACGACGTCGAGCGGGATCGACGTGCCGGACGTGCTCACGCCGCTCGAAGTATCCCCCGACTACCTGCGCGATCTGGGTCTGCCGGGCGAGTACCCGTTCACGCGCGGCGTGCAACGCACGATGTACCGCGGCCGGCCCTGGACCATGCGCATGTTCGCGGGCTTCGGCACGCCGAGCCAAACGAACGAGCGCTTCCGCTATTTACTTACGCAAGGCCAAACCGGACTCTCCACGGCCTTCGATTTTCCAACCCTGATGGGTTACGACTCGGACTCTCCGCGCGCGCTCGGCGAGGTCGGTCGCTGCGGCGTAGCGATCGACACGCTCGCCGACATGGACACGCTGTTCGAGGGTATTCCGCTCGATCAGGTCACCACCTCGATGACCATCAACGGCCCGGCGATCGTGCTGCTCTCGATGTACGTCGCGCTGGCGGATCAGCGCGGCATCGCGCGCGCTGCCATCGGCGGCACCGTACAGAACGATTGCCTGAAGGAGTTCATCGCGCAGCACGCCTGGCTCGTGCCGCCGCGGCCGGCCATGCGCCTAGTGAGCGACATGATCGAGTTTTGTACGCACGAGCTCCCGCGCTACAACAGCGTCTCGATCAGCGGCTATCACATCCGGGAAGCCGGCGCGACGGCCGCTCAGGAGCTGGCGTTCACGATCGCCGACGGCCTAGCCTACGTGGAAGCCGCGGTGAGCCGCGGGCTCGACGTCGACGCGTTCGCGCCGCGGCTCAGCTTCTTCTTCGACGTGCACAGCGATTTCTTCGAAGAAATCGCGAAATTTCGCGCCGCGCGCCGGCTGTGGGCGCGGCTGATGAAAGAGCGTTTCCACGCCCGTTCGGAGCAAAGCATGAAGCTGCGCACGCACGCGCAAACCGCGGGCGTCACGCTCACCGCTCAGCAGCCGTACAACAACGTGGCGCGCGTCGCGTTGCAGGCGCTCGCCGCCGTGCTGGGCGGCACGCAATCCCTACACACCAACTCGCTCGACGAGACGTACGCGCTGCCCACCGAGGAAGCCGTCACGGTGGCCCTGCGCACGCAACAAATCATTTTGCACGAATCCGGCGCGGCGAACACGATCGACCCGCTCGGCGGCAGCTACTACGTGGAGTGGCTCACCGATCGACTCGAAGAGCTCGCGCTGGCGTCGATTGCGCGGATCGACGAGCTGGGCGGCATGGTGCGCGCGGTCGAACTCGGCTACCCGCAGCGTGAAATCGCGCGCTCGGCGTACGAGCACGAGCGCGCGCTCACCAGCGGCGAGCGCGTCCTGGTCGGCGTGAATCGCTTTCAAAGCGAGCAAACCGAGCGCATTCCGACGCTCAGCATCGACGAAAGCGCGGAGCGCGAGCAAGTGGCCCGGCTCGCGCGCGTAAAGGCGGGGCGCAGCGCGGAGGACGTCCGCCGCGCGCTCGAGCTCGTGCGCAACGTGGCCCAGGGCAGCGGTAACCTGATGCCGCCGATCATCGCGGCCGCGCGCGCCTACTGCAGCGAACAGGATATCTGCGACGTGCTGCGCGGCGTGTTCGGGTCGCACAGCGAGCGCGCGGAGTTCTGACTCAGCACGAACTCCTACCTACCTCAAAACGCAATCTTCAACAGCGCGCCGACGTCGAGCGACACCTCGGGTCGATCGCGCGTCACCCAGAACATCGGTACGATTGGGTCGAGCTCGAGTGCAACGGTCTCGCTCAAGTTCGCGTCCAAACCGACGGTCCAGCGCAGTGTCGGTCCGTTCTTCGGTAACGCGCCGCCGGCGAACCGCCATGGGATGCCGAACGGGCCGCTACCGAGCGGTAGACGATATTCGAGCGAGAGCTCGGGCAAGGCGTTGCTCACGCGGCCATCCTTGCCCTTCAGGTTCGTGTAAAACAGGCCGGCACCAAACGCGAAGCGTTCACTGAACCGGTAGTCGGCGCGCGCGCCCGCCAGCTGGTTGAAGAAGCGCGCGCCCGTCACCCCGAACGCCGAAGTCGACTCCGCGGCGACCCGAAAGGGGTGTTTCGGTGGTGGCTCGGACTGTGCGAACGCGACGCGAGGGACAAGCAAGAAGGCCAGGCCAAATAGCATGCGTTTCATGGTTTCCCACCTCGAGCAGACGTTGACGCGAAGGGTTGTGCAGCGTCGAGCAACAGCTTTGCGTAAGCTGGGTTGTGCGTGGCGGCCGCAGGATCCTCGAGCACGAGCTCGACATCATAGAGCGCGCGCACGCGAATCGACGGCGAGCGCGGCGCGCTTAGTGTCGCGTGGCTCGGGCCGCTCGCGGGGTCGAGCGGCGCGCCTGCGAGCTTCGCCCGCAGCTCGAGAGCTCGTTCGCGCACGTCACTGACGACTTTCTGCTCGTGGCATGCCGCGCACTGCTGACCACTCGCCCGAAAGGCGTGCCCGGCTCCACGCTCGAGCCCGGGCGGTCCCGAGTCGTGACACGAAAGACACCCCTTCGTGTCACGCGCGTGGGGCGCGCTCCCGTTGAGCGGTTCGCCGCTCTCGGGC
>DASYCR010000339.1:0-1561 GCA_036500095.1 Polyangiaceae bacterium | reverse complement strand
GGATTCAATGTCGAGCACAAGCCGGTTGCCAAGTTCCCAGGTTCAGTCGTCGGCACAGGATCTGACGCTCGTCACGTCAGCGATTGCGCGCCTGCGCGCCGAGCACGACGGCACCGCGGAGACCGCCAGCCGCGCGATTTTGCTGCATGAAATCGGCGTGCTCGAAGAGCGCCTCGGTGACGAGGCCGCGAGCGCGCGCGACCAGCTCGGCGCCGTCAACGCCGAGCCTGATTTTCGCGAGCCGCTCGAGCGGCTGATCGCGATCATCGAACGACGGCAGTCGCACAAGAACCTGGGCAAGCTGCTGGAGCGCCTGGTGCGTGTCGCCGAGCAGCCGGAAGAGCGCGCGCGAGCGCTGCTCGACCAAGCCTTCTATCTGCTCGACCACGAGGATGATTTCGGCAACGCGCGCACCCTGCTCGAACAAGCAACCGACGAGACGCCGCGAGACGCGAGTGCGTGGCTCGCGCTGGAGTTGGTCGCGGGTAAGCTCGGCGACGGGGAGCTGCGCGAGCGTGCCTTGCTCGCCCGCATCGCGCTCACCACGAACCCGCTTTGGAAAGCGCTGCTCTTGCTCTCTTTGGCCGAGCAACGTGGGGCCAGCGACGAGCCTGAAGGCGCGGAGCGTGCACTCGAAGAAGCCGTGGCGATCGAGAGCCCTGCCCGCTTCAGCGCACTGTGCGCGTTGGCAGACCTTGCTCAGAAAAATACGCTGCCCGCGGTCGGCACGCGCGCGCACGCACGCATCGCCGAAGCGATCCTGGAAGGCCTCGCCGATCCAGCGCGCGCGGAGGCTCTGGGCGTGCCACCGCACCGCCGTACGGCTGCGCAGGCCGCCGATGCCTGGCTGTGCGCCGCCGAGATGGCGCGAGACAACGGCGACGCTTCGCGCTCGATCGATCTCGTGGAGCGCGGGCTGCAAGCTCTGCCCGCCGACCCGATGCTATTGCGCGCGCGCTTTCATGCCGCCGACAGCGTCGGTGACACTTCCACGGCTGCGCGCCTGGCACAGACCGAGCTCGATCGCGGCGCGGTAGGGCCTGGCGCAGCCTCCCTCTATTTACGGGTAGCCGAGGCGCGCGCCAGCGAAAATGACGCGGTCGGCGCGCTCGCAGCCGTGAGCCGCGCGCTGCACGAGGACCCCGCCAGCATCGCCACGCGCGCGCTGCTGCTCGATTTGCTCGGCATGGCGGACGACGCGCAAGCCTTCGCCTCTGCGCTCGAAGCCGCGGCGGAGCAATTTCCGAGCGACGACGCGAAAGCGCGCCTGTATCTGCTCGCCGCCGACGTCTGGGCGCGCCAGTGTCACGACGCGCAAGGTGCGCGCGCCGCGCTCTCGCAAGCCGGCATGTACGGCGCGGCCCCCGCTGTCGTAGCGCGAGTGGCGCGGCTGTTGGCCGCGCTGGGTCAGGACTCGACCTGGTACGAAGAAGCCACGCGCCGTTTGATCGCGCAGGGCGCCACCGACGCCGAACAGGCTGGGCTCTGGTTCGAGCTCGTGCGAGCGCGCGGCCTGCGCGGCGAGCGCGCGGCCACGGCGCAAGCGCTGAGCGGCTTGGCA
>DASYCR010000338.1:0-3555 GCA_036500095.1 Polyangiaceae bacterium | reverse complement strand
CCCGAGTTCGCGATCTGAGCGACCACGCGGTTCGGGGGCAAGCTGCATGAAGAACGGGCGCGGCAGGAGATGCTCGAGCACCGGCGTCTCCCAGCTCGGGTCCAGCTCGACGAACAGGGGGCGCGCATCCGCCAGAGTCGACAGAGCATATTCGGACGCCTTGCCGGACAGCGCCGTCTCGCGGATGAGCGGTGCGAGCGCTGGCTCCTCCGCCAGCAAGTGAGCACGCACGTTGCCGCGTTCGAGCAGCGACATCGGTACCACCAGCACGTCCGGGCGCTCACCGCGCAGCAGACGCGCCGAGAGAAAGCGAAATGCCAGCGCTTGTGAACGCAAGAGCAACAGACTCGAAGGCGGCGTGCGTACGAGGGCCTCGTCGGTCCAGACTTCCGCGGCGGTCCCTGCGGGATGTGCCGCGGCGAGCGCAGAATCCTCTGCGCCGATGAAAACGAGCGTGAAGTCGAAGACGACGATCAAGACGCTCGCCGGCTCCGCGAACGGAATGCGCGCTAGGGCGAGCGCCCTTGCCGCGGCCTGAACACCGAGCCCGGCGCTGATGCCGAGCGCAACGACACCGAGCAAGCGCAGCACGCCCAGAGGATCGGAAGCCAGGATGCTGACGCGGCTTGCAGGCAGCGCGAGGTCGGCGAACAGCAGCGCCGCGAGCGGGACCATCACCGATCGCGTGGCGCGCCGCGCGAGGCCAAGCCCCATGCCGGCCATGGCAAACCCGAGCGAGATCGCTCCGACGTCGCGCAACCACGCCGCAATAGCAGAAGTCCTCAGATCCGACGCTTGGAGGAACGCGAGGCTCGAACCCTCGAGCCCATGTCCGTAGTCGAACGCGGTCGGCACGAACAAGATGCGCCAGAGCAGCGGGACCGAGCACAGGGCCGCAACGACGCCCGCGCCGAGCAGTGACCAAGCAAGCGTCCTAGGAGTAGGCAGCGTGCGCTGCGCGGTCGCCTGCGCGGCCAGGACGAACAGCAGCAAGACGCCGGCCGCGTGGGACTCCGCCAAGGTGAGCCCGAACAAGCAGCCGAGCGAGAGCGCGCGACGAGCATCCGGACGACCGACGTTCGAACCCATCAACAAGACGGCCAAGAGCACGAGCGCCGCTGCGACCGCGGCGCCGCCTGCGACGGTGCCTTCCACCTGCGCCGCCTCCGCCACGGTCGCGGTCAGGGCAGCAGCGAGCGAAAGCGGCGGCGTGAGCCGCGGCGTAGCGTGGGCTCGCATCAGCAAGCGCCGAGCGAGCGCGTAGGTCATGTAGGCCAACAAGGCCAGGGCGAGCGCGCTCGTCCAAGAGGCGCGCAGACCTCGGCCGCCGATCGGCACGGCCGCGGACAGCTGCACGAGCACGCTCGTGATCCGGCCTTCGCTCCCGACCGGGGACAGACCGAGCGCACGCACGAGGGCGACGTCATCCCGCCAGACCGGGCTCGAGCTCGCTCGAAACAGAGTCAAGACGAGCACGATGGCAGGCGCCGCAACGGCGCAGAGCGGGTCGAGCCAATGGCGCACGGCCGGCGAGCTCGTACGTTCGGGAGCGGGCACGATAACCCTCGCTGCCATTGCTCACGCGATTCGGCCTAGTTTTTGGCGGATCAAAGCGCTAAAACGCGAGACCCGGCGTTCACTACCCCCGCAAAGGACGAGTCCACGTGGCCCGCTTCATCGACGAGCTCAAACGCACTCACGACTGTGGAGCGCTCCGCGCTACCGACATCGGCAAGGAAATCGTGCTCTTCGGCTGGGTCGAGAGCCGGCGCGACCACGGGTCGCTCATCTTCGTCGATCTTCGGGATCGGGGCGGCGTCACACAAATCGTGTTCGACCCGGATACTTCGGGGGTCGGCCATGAGGTCGCCAGCTCGCTCCGTTCGGAGTGGGTCGTGGGCATCCGCGGCGTCGTCCGCTCGCGCGGTGAGCAATTCAGCAAGAAAGAAGGAAAGCTCGTCAGCGCCGCCAATCTGAACATTCCCACTGGCGCCGTCGAGGTGAGCGTTCTGGAAGCAACCGTCTTCAACAAAGCCGAAACGCCCCCGTTCGCGATCGCGGACAGCATCGATACGCGCGAAGAAGTGCGGCTCGAGCATCGTTATCTCGATCTGCGCCGACAGCCGCTGCAGCGCGCGCTCCGCATGCGTCACGCCGTGAACCAAGCCACTCGCAACTACCTCTCGGCGGAAGGCTGCCTCGAGATCGAGACGCCCTTCCTGGTCAAGTACACGCCCGGCGGCGCACGCAACTTCTTGGTGCCCTCACGCTTGCACGCCGGTAAGTTCTATGCGCTCGCCGAGAGTCCGCAGCTCTTCAAGCAGCTCTTCATGGTGGCCGGTTTCGACCGCTACTTCCAGATTGTGCGCTGTTTTCGCGACGAAGATCTACGGATCGATCGCCAACCCGAGTTCACGCAAATCGACATCGAAATGAGCTTCGTCAATCAGGACGACGTGTTTGGGCTGGTCGAAGGGCTGGTGTTCGCCATCTGGAAAGCGGCTCTCGGTATCGATCTGCGCGAGCTCTATCCCGACGGACATTTTCCGCGCTTGCGCTTCGATGATTCGATGCGCGACTACGGCAACGACAAGCCGGATTTGCGCTTCGGTCTACCGCACGTCGACATCACCGAGCTGGTCGTCGAGCACGCGGGTGGCGGCATACCTTTTTGGCAACCGATCGCGGAAAAGTTCAAGAACGGTAGCTACCGCGCGGATCTGCCGGCCGAGATCGTCAAAGCGATGGTCGTGCCCGCGAGCGCTCAACTCTCACGCACCGACCAAGAAAAACTCGAACAGTCGGCCAAGAGCATGGGCGCCGGAGGGCTCGCCCGCGCCAAGGTGGCGGCCGACGGGGCTTGGACGCAGTCGCCCCTGGCCAAGAGCATCAGCCCCGAGCTCGCGCGCGCCATCAACGCGAAGACTGGCGCCAAAGAGGGCGATTTGCTGCTCTTTCAGTTCGGCAAGGCTTCACTCGTGCACACGGTGCTCGCCAACCTGCGCGTCCAGATCGGAAAAAAGCTGGGCTTGATTCCCGAGGTCGGGCACGGCGGCAAATGGAACTTTTCCTGGGTCGTCGACCCACCGCTGTTCGAGTATGACGACGAGCACAAGCGTTGGGCAGCCGCGCATCACGCGTTCACGCGCCCGCATGACGCGCATGTCGATCTGATCGAAAAGGATCCGGGCAAGGTGCTCTGCTATCGTTATGATCTCGTGCTCAACGGCTTCGAGATCGCGGGCGGCTCCATCCGCTTGCACGATCCGGCGGTCCAGCAGCGCGTGTTCGCGGCGCTCGGCATCGACGACAAAGAAGCCCAAGAAAAGTTCGGCTTCTTGTTGTCCGCGCTGCGCTTCGGTGCGCCGCCCCACGGCGGCATCGCACTCGGTATGGACCGCTTGGCGATGTTGCTCGCTGGCAGCGACAGCATTCGCGACGTCATCGCGTTTCCAAAGACGCAGAAGGGCACCGACATGATGAGCGACGCGCCGGGCCCAGTCGGGCCGAACCAGCTCGCCGAGCTGCGCATCCGCACGATCAGCGAGGGCTAGC
>DASYCR010000337.1:0-1880 GCA_036500095.1 Polyangiaceae bacterium | reverse complement strand
GGCAATGCCGGGAATGGCGGTGGCGGCCATGCCGGCAGTGCTGGCGCTGCAGCGGGCGCGGGCGGTCAGAGCTCCGGCGGCGCGGGCGCGGGCAGCGCTGGCACCACGAGCACAGGCAGCGCTGGCACCAGCGGCGCGGGTAACGGCGGCACCGCGAGTACCGGCACCGGCAGCGGCGGCTCCGCAACCACTGGCAACGCCGGCAGTGGCGGCGTGGGCGCTGCGAGCGGGTCCGGCATGAGCGGCGTGGCCGGCAAGCCGGGCTCGGCGGGTGCGCCCGGAATCACCCCGAGCGGCACGGCGGACTCATCAGGCTGCTCTTGCCGCGTCGGGCAACCGGCACCTAGTGCGCCTCGTGTAGCGCTGTCATTGCTCCTCGTGGGTCTCGCTGGCCTGCGCCGCATGCGGCCAACGTTGCGCCGCCGCGCTGGCGTCTGAGTGAGATCGGCAGGGTCACGCTGCAGCACACGCGCCGATTCCCGCGCGAAGATGGTCTGACCGACCGCGCGAGCGATCGGCGTGGGCTCCACGGTCGCCGCTAAACAACGTTACGAAACTCGTGCGCGACGCGCAGCGCAGACGCCCCGCGCGCCGACACTTACTCAGCGCGTGGTGCGCGATCGCGCTGGGCCGCCGAAGGCTGTGACGCGCCACGCCGCGCCGCGTGACCATCAATCATTTCACGATCGAGTGCGCACGGGCGGATCAGACGAAAATCGCGGAGTGCCCGGGAATACGCTCGCTCTCGAGGTCGCGTGGCGCCGATCAAAGGGTCTTTAGCAATCCGCCGTCGATCACGAAGTTGGAGCCCGTCACGTTGCCGATTCGCTCGGAGGCGAGCATCACGACTAGGGCGGCTACCTCTTCTGGCGTCGTGAAGCGCTTGGTTGCAAGCCCACCGATACTGGCGATCACCTGCTCGCGCGCGGCGTCCGGGTCGAGGCCTGTTGCTCGCGCGACGGTCTGGCTCACGCCGTTCTCGCCCAGCCACAGATCCGTACTGACCGGACCCGGCGAGATCGCGTTGACGCGGATGCCGTGCGGCCCAAACTCTTGCGCGAGCGTCTTATTGAGATTGAGCAACGCCGCTTTGGCGGCGCCATAGTCGATGGTGCCGGCGTCGGGTTGAAAGAACGCGTTCACGGACACCACGTTGACGATGCTGCCGCCACCTTGCGGCAGCATATGCGTGATCGCCGCTCGGCTCGCGCGCAGCGCGCTGTAGAAATTCATGTTCATTGACCACGCGAACTCTTCGTCGCTGGTCCCCAGAAAGCCTCCCAGGCGCAGCCGCACGCCGCCGACGTTGTTGACGAGCACGTCGAGCCGGCCGTGGGCCTTGAGCGCGTTTGCCACGAGCTTCGCGGGGCCGTCGGGTTCAGCCAAGTCGAGCGCAACGGCCGTGATTCCCGAGAGGCCAGCCAGGCTGCCCGTGTTGCGAGCGCCGGCGACGACTCGCGCTCCTTCGGCGGCGAACGCGCGCGCTACGGCGAGCCCGATGCCCTTGCTCGCACCGGTGACGACGACGACTTTTTTTTCGAGATCGAGATCCATGATCCGTGCCGTGGTTCAGATTGAGGACG
This sequence comes from Polyangiaceae bacterium, assembly GCA_036500095.1. Taxonomy (GTDB): domain Bacteria; phylum Myxococcota_A; class Polyangia; order Polyangiales; family Polyangiaceae; genus PMG-095. Next base: position 297 of record DASYCR010000337.1, on the reverse strand, counting down.
CTTGGCTGAGCCGCGTCTCTAACCAAGCCAGGATGTCGTTCATCACTTGCTGTTTGTCTAGGTCATTCAATAAATCGTGATAATGCCCGTCGTAGATCTTGATCGCCTTGTCCGTGGCGGTTGCGCGCTCGAAGAACAGCTGGCTGCCGCTCGGTTGCGTCGCCTTGTCCGCGGAGCCGTGCAGGATGAGCAACGGCAGGGTAAAACTCGGGAAGCCCTGCTCGAGCCGGTGATCGGCGCGCACCATTTCGGCGACCGTCTTCGTCGGCTGCGATTCGCCCTGAATCAGCGGGTCGG
>DASYCR010000336.1:0-5767 GCA_036500095.1 Polyangiaceae bacterium | reverse complement strand
ACGAACGTCTTCGGGAGAGCACTCAGCAAGCATGCACCATCACGGACAGCTCAACGCTCTCAGAGCCCATGTGACCTTCCAGTGCTTCCGATACTGCTCCCCAGAAACCGAGGCGCGCGTCCACTCCACCGGCGGCGAAGATATCGAGGACCACTCCGCGGAAGTGTTCAGCGTCGCCCTCCTCTGTCCAGTCGCCTCGCAGCACCACTTCGCGCACTCGAACGCCGGCCTCGGACGCCAACGCTTGCACAGTGCTGATTAGGCTGCCTGCCTGCGCCGCCAGGTTCGGAGCACGCTGCCGGGCAAGGTCAGTGATGGTGACCGATGGCACGAGCGCGGCTGGCGACACGATTGCTTCTTCAGCGGTCCCCGAGTCGCAACACTCAATCTGGACGACTGACCGTGGGCGGTCACCGCTTGCGCCAGCGGCATCGGTTGGCGGCAACTGCAAGCCGACCCCGAGCAACATGACGATGATGGGGCTAGCGTTAGCGTTCATGATTCAATCCCCGCGTGAGTGGCAAGTGCCTCAGCCAGTTGAGCATGCCAGCCCTCCGACTCTGAGACAAATGCCAGCACTTCCTCCATGGAAAACCTCGGCGTCGGGTCGATGGGGTCCGTATTGATGTCTAGCTCTACCACCAGGCGCTCCCCTAGGCGTTCGACATGGGCGACATCCGCCAAACGAACACTCGCTATCGTGTTCGTGACCTCTGAACGGTCGCCAAACTGGCGAGTAATCTTCCACGCACCTCGCCAATTCCACTCAAACGGGACGCCCTCTCCTACGCTGGGAAAGCGCATTAGCTGGGAGCGCACCGCCTCCAACGAGGTCGCTTTTCCTTCTGCGCGGGCGAGCACCCCGCTTTGAACGACCGCGATCCGATGGGGCTTCACTGCAACGAGGCTCATGCCGACTTCAAATAGCTCTCGAACGCGTTTCAGGTAGCCCTGGAAGCTCGGCGCGTGCAGGTGTGCCCGCGTAGCGACGTTATAGCCCTGACTGACTTGAACATCGAAGCTTTCGCCCGTGAGCTTCACCAGCCACGTCTGGTCAGACGACGTGAGTACGCATCCCTGGCTTACCTCGCCAGTAGCGACATCGTAGTCGTTGACGAGACTGGGCTGCGAGTCGCTCATCCCGGCCTTCTCCGCCAAGTCAGCCGCGAGTCGCATAAGGACTGGAGTGCTTCGCGGGTCCTTCATGTAGACGCGCGCGAGGTACCTGCTTACAATCTCAAACTTCACGGGCCGCCTCCTAGCACAAGGAAGCATAGCCGAGGCCGTTGCTTCGTGAGCTAGCAAGCCGCTGCTTGTGCTCGAACAGCCTGAACGGCTGTTCTCAGTCGTTCGGCCTGGAAGGGAAACTGCGTCAAAACCACTTGCGACCACGGCAATCACGCCTGGGCTTCGCCTCATTGCCTCACGACACCCGGCGCGCGGATCGACCGACGCCGATGAGTGCCTCGCATCTCGTCTCTGCATTATGCACGACGTGCTCAGGATCAGATGACCACCAATTCCATCAGAGGCGCCTCTAGCTTCTGGGTTTGGAGTCACTCGTCGTAGCCTCGGACTCACTATTTTCGGTGAGTAGGTCCTGCAGCATGGCCTTGCCGAGCGAACGGTCACCGGAGACAGCGAAGAGGATGAGCCCCCGCTTACGATCCCGATGCTAGCCTCCGCGCGCTACGGATGACCCGCGCGCAGACTCCCCAAGGCGACTCGCACAATTTCGGGCGGCGCGTCGCGCTGCGCGGCGCGCGCGTGCAGAAGCCGCGCACGCTGCTCTGGGAGTGGCTGCTGCTGTCGGCGAAAAGCCCGCTGCGGCGCTTGTTGGCGGACGCGGCTGAGCGCGAGGGGCTCGCGCGCGACGCGTTCGGTTTTCTGCCAACGCTCCGATTCTTCTGGCCGCGAGCGCGCGCCGGCGGCGAGGTCGAGCGGGTCGCGCTGTCACCGCTCGGCGCGCTTTCGAACGGCGGCAAGCGCGAGCTCGCCGCCATCGTCGGGCGTTCGCTGGCACTCTTTGGCTGGCTCGGCGTGGCGGATTTGCATTGGGAGAATCTGGTGCTCGGTCGCGACGCGCGGGGCCGCATCGTGTTTGGGCCGCTGGACGTCGAGATGATTTTGGCGGACCTCGCGTCGCCGACCGAGACGAAGCTCTTGCCCGACGCGGATCCGGAGTACGCGGCGATCTGCCGGCACGCGTGCGGCGTTCGGCGCGTGCTGCCGTATTTGGGTAAACCGATCCGCGCCCTGGATTTGCTGGCGATGCTCGGCGGCTATCGCGAAACGCTCGCGCTGCTCGAGCGCCACGCGGGCGCGATCGCGCGGGTGTTCGCGCGCTTGCCCGGTCTGCGCGAGACGCCCATTCGAGTCTGTCTGCGCGGCACCGACGAGTACGTGCGCGCTCGCTCGGCGCCGCTCTGGCCGCCGCTGCTCGACGCCGAGGCCGAGCAGCTCGCGCGCGGCGACATTCCGTATTTCTTTCGGTTGTACGGAAAACGCGGCATTCACTACTACGGAGACCGCGCGCTCCGCCAACTCGAGCGCATCCCGAGCCAGGGCGACGTACCCGCGCTCGATCCCCTGCTCCAGCTCTCGCGCAACCTGCGCTCACCGTCTCGGCGCAAGTTGCGCGAGGAAGGGCTGTTCACGTTGCTCGGCGCGTTCGACCATGCGTCGTTCAGCGGGAGACACGAGAGCGACTCGTTCCACGTCGCGTTCGGGGCGCGCCGCATCGTTGTCAGGCTGCCGAGCGGGGAAGAACTCGAAGCGCGGCGAGACCTGAGCGCCTTTGTGGGCAGCGTCTATCTGCCCTGTCATTGTGGCGAGGTGCGGTCGGTCTTCGTGCCGTCGGTCACGACCTGTGACGGAGCGGCGGTCCCCAAGCGTTTCGTACGTGCGCGAACGCGCCCCGCGTTCTAGCCTCGCAAAATGGTGCCCGCCGCCAACTGTGAAACGTGCCATCGCCCGAGCGTTGCCTGCGTGTGCGATCGCGTCGTTTCGTATGGAACTGAGCGGCGCATCCTGATTTTGCAGCATCCGCAGGAGCGCGACGCGCTGCTCGGCTCGGCTCAAATTCTCGAGGCCTGCTTGCCGAAAGCGCAAATCGTAGTGGGCTTGAGCTGGCCGAACCTCGCCGCGGCGCTCGGCGAGGCCGAGCTCGACGCGCAGCGCTGGGCCGTGCTCTTTCCCGATCGTGACGCGCCGAACGCGCGGGTCGCGGGGCGCGGCGGAACTCTGATCGAGCCCGCCACACTCGAAGGCATTGTCGTGCTCGACGGCACCTGGTCCAAAGCGAAGACCTTGTGGTGGCGTAATCCGTGGCTGAGCAAATTGAACCGCATGACGCTCAAGCCGAGCAAGCCGTCGATCTACGGCTCCCTGCGCGCCGAACCCAGGCGCGAGTTCGTCTCCACCCTCGAATCCGTCGCGGCCGCACTCACCCTGTGCGGAGAATCGCCTGACATCGAAGCCGGCCTCGCGCGCATCTTCCGCACGCTCGTGCAACGCGTGCGCGACGCCAAGCTCATTCCGGCTCCCGCGCGGCGCGCGCCACGTCGTTCGCGAGCGCCGGGAACCGTTAAGGCCACCGAGCCACAATCGACTAAGTAAGCGCCCGGTGTGCGAACCCCGACAGCGCGCTCAGCACGGCTCGGCCAAGAGCAGCCGGTTCTTCGCCGTGATCTCGGTCGGAATGGTTTGCGCGTGGACGCGGTAGCCGGCAGCGCGCAATAGGCCCGCGCGCGTCACGTCGATCGCGAGCGCCGGGTCGAGCCAGCCTGCGAGGCCGCCCAGATCGCCGTCGCTCGTCGACTGGCAGCAGGGCAAGACGACGACCTTGGCTCGCGCCGCGATCGCTATTTTTATCACGTCGTCGGTCAGGCGACCGCAGGCGTGACAGGAGACAATCACGTCATCACGCTCTGCCTCGACGCTGTCGAGCTTGCCCTCGAGCAGCCGGACGCGCCCCGCAAGCCGCGGCCAGACGCGACCCAGGCACTCAGCGACGCGCTGGGCGCTCAGCGGCAATTTGCGATCGACGGCGAGCGCTGTCGGCGACGTATCGTCGAGCAGCAACATCAATTGCGCGACCAAAGCATGTCCGCACGCGAGGTCGAGCACGCGCCCCCCGCGAAACCTCCGGCGGGCGCGACGGGCGACCTCCCAGGCCTCATAGAGCTCCTTGCGCGGCACGCACGAGGCCTCGCACAGGCTGCGCGCAACGCGATCGAACAGAGTACCGCCCTCGAAACGGCAAAGATCGTGACTCGTGAGGCGTGAGCGGCTGGAGTGGGCGAAGTGCACGCGAGAACTCTAGGTTGTTTTTTTGTTTGGTGTCGCGAAGTTCTGGCCGGAAAACACCATGCGCCTTCTCCAACCTGCAGGAAAGCATGCGCCGGTTCCGCCGGACTCGCGTTTGGCTCAGGCCTCCGTTCCGTTCCGCTCCGTGATCCGTTGATCCGAAACTGAAATGCCGTTTAGCGGGGCTTTGCCCCGGCGCCCCAGGAGGGTGCTCTTTTGAGGTTGAGATATGACGAATGCGCGATCCGCCCTGGCGTCCCGGCATTTTGAGATAAGCTGTCGCCTCCCAGCAGGAGGAACGTGGTCATGAACTTCGTCGTCAACACGGGGAATGCGCAGCGGGATCAGGAAGAGCTCGGCCGCTATCAGCAGCAGTATCGAGCACAGGGCCTCGACGTGTACGCGCAGCCGCTGCCAACCGGCGGTTTTCAGGTGACCGTATTTCAACCGCAACCCGGTGCCGCTGGGCAGCAGCAGTACGGCGCGCCGCCGCAACAGTACGGCGCACCGCCGCCGCAACAGTACGGCGCGCCGCCGCCGCAACAGTACGGCGCGCCGCCGCCGAACAACGCGGCCGCTGTCTACGCCATGGCCGGCGGCGGTGGCGCGATGTCCGCGGGTGCGACGGCAACCGACGGCGCACCGCCGCTCACGGTCCAGCGCGTCGCGTACCTGCGCAAGGTGTACGGCTTGCTTTCGGTGGCCGCGTTTCTGGCGCTCGGCGCCGGCTGGGCCTCCGTCACGCTCGGACCCACGATGGACATGACCACGAGCGACGGTCACGTTTTGCGAGTGCCGCTGTTGGTCTCGATCATGCTGCAGAACCCGATCGTGATGTACGGCGCGTTCGGCCTTTTGTTCGTCGGCACGTTCGCGGCCAGCGCCGTGAGCAAGGTGCGCGTCCTGAACGTCGTCGCGCTGATGGCGATCGCGCTCTTGATGGGCGTCGAGCTCTCACCCATGGTGTTCGTGGCGCAGTTTTCAGCCGGCTTGGGCGACTCGCTCTCCGCGAACCCCGTACGCGACACGATGGTGATGGTGCTCGCGGTTTTCAGCGGCATCACCGGCTACGTCTTCGTCACGCGCAAGGATTTTTCCTGGATGCGCTCCATCTTGTCGATGGGCGTCGTGGTGGTATTTGCCGCTTGCATCCTCACCTTCGTCTTCCAGACCGAGGTCTTTTCACTGGCGGTCGCCAGCGTGGGCGCGCTGCTCTCGATCGGGCTCTTGCTGTACGTGACCTCGTACATCTTCCGCAACAGCGAGATGGACGACGCCGTGGGTGACGCCCTCTCGCTTCTGGTTCAACTCCGGAACTTGTTCATGTTCCTCTTGCGCATTCTGATGTCGTCGCGGCGCTGAGCTTTTTTGCGGTATCCTTTTATCATGTCCCTCGAGCTCTATTTTCATCCCCTAGCCTCCTACTGTTGGAAGGTGCTGATCGCGCTGTACGAGAACG
>DASYCR010000335.1:0-7903 GCA_036500095.1 Polyangiaceae bacterium | reverse complement strand
TGACTTCACCGAGCGTGCGCAGCGCCACGGCAAGATGCGGCTTCGAGCGCACCTGGCCGAACAAATCGACGGCGCGTTTGATGAGTTCACGCGCCTTCTTGAGCTCGCCCTGCTCGAGGTACGCCTTGGCCAGCGCGCGCTTGGCTTGCGCGAGGTGCAACTTGTCGCCGAGCTCCTCGCACAGCTCCTCGGCCTGAAGCAGGAACTGAATGGCTTGCGCGCCGTTGTTCATGCGCTGATGCGTCTCACCGATGTTCGTGAGCACCGTCGCGATCCGATTGTGCTCACCGACGTCGCGCGCCACCACGTGCGCCTCGCTGAAGAGCGCGAGTGCCTTGGCGTGGTCGCCCTGATCCAGCGCGAGTTGACCCAGGTCGTTCAAGCTTTCCACGATGCCGAACGGGTCGGCGATTTCACGCCGAATTTTCAGCGCTGCCGCCAGCGCTTCGCGCGCCTGTGCTTGCTGGCCGTGGTCCCGCCAGACCAGCCCGATGTTGTTCAAGCTGAGCGCGATCGAGCGACCGTCGCCGAGCTCTTTACGCATGTCGAGTGCTTTGCGCAGCTCCTCGAGCGCCGCTTCGTACTCGCCGCGCATCCACAGCAATTTGCCGATGTCGTCGTGGCTGGCGGCGACGCCGCGTGTATCCTTGACCGCCTCGAACAGAAACAGCCCCGTTTCCAGGTGATCGCGCGCTAGGTCGAGCGAGCCCGTGTCGCGATGCACGCGCCCGATGCGGTTGTGCGCGGCGCCGCCCTTGGCCTTCAGTCCCAGGCGATAAGCGATCGCCAGCATCTCGCGAAACTCGGCGAGCGCGTCGTCGGTGCGGCCGAGCAGGAGCAATACGTCGCCGTGGTTGTGGAGCGCGTCCACCCGCCGGCGCGCGTCGTCGTCGCCGAGCAGGTCGAGGCCCTTCCGATAATAATCATGCGCCTTTTTGGCGGCGTACTGTTGGCGCGCGATGTTGCCGGCGTCGAGATAGGTGAACGCCGCCCGCGTGAGTGAATCACCGTACTCGAGGTGCCGGGCGAGCATCGCCACGTATTCCTCCTGGCTGCGCACGGTCTCTTTTTGGGCGAGCCAATCGGCGATCGTTTGGTGATAGCGGCGCGCGGTCGCGGCGGGGGTCAGCTGCGCCAGGTGCTCGCGCTCCAGATTGTGCTTGAAGATGTACTCGTGCTCGTCGCTGAACGCGGATTCCGGCAGCTTGAGCACGTAGTCGCGCTGCACCAGATCCGTCAGCGCGCGCTCGATTTCGAGCGCGTCGAGCGCCGGCTCTTCGCTCCAGTATTCCGGGGTTTTGCGATCCAAACGACCGAGCGCGATCAGTCCCCCGAGCCAGAACACGCCGCCCATCGCGCCAGCTTGCTCGAGCAGCCGGCGGTCCTGCGGGATCAAGGCCGCGATGCGCGCGGCCACCGCGTCTGCGACCGTGAGCGGCAGTCGCGCGTTGGCGAGCCGATCGAGATCGATCTCCCACGCGTCACCGTGTTCGCGCAAGACGCCGGCGTCGAAGAAGATCCGCACCATGTGCTCGAGCAGACCGGGAGTGCCGCCAGCCATGCCGACGCCGGCATCCACCAAGCGTTGCGCCGCCGCGCCCTGACACTTGGCCAGCAGACCAAGCATGATCTCGGTTGATTCTTGGGCGGAAACGGCGCCGAGCTCGATCAGCTCGTGGCGCGCACCGCCGGCGTCGCGAAAGCCCTCGTGACGCGACAGAAACTCGGGGCGGCCCAAGCACACGATCACTATTTTGCCCTTGAGATTGTCGAGCAAGTACTTCAAGAGCTCGACCGAATCGTCGTCAGCGACCTGCAGATCCTCGCAGATTAGGCAGAGCGGGCCGCGTTCGACGTCGGCTTCGACGAAGCTCTTCAATATGGCGCGGCGCACGGCCCGCGCCTGCGTGGGGTCGTCGGCGACGGCGCGCGTGAGCGGGCTCTCCGCGAACGGCAAGCCCATCAGCTCGCCCAGGAAATAGCCGACGTCGCCCACGCGACGATCGTCGAGCACGAGCGCGAGCTCATCGCGGATCTTGGCGCTGGCCGCCGCGCGGTCCATGCCGTCCGCCACTCCGAAGCGCGCGCGCAGCAAACGCTCGAATAGCCCGTAGGCGAGGCGCTCCGTGCGCGGGACGGCCCAGAACGAGCGCAGGCCCGGACGCTTCTTCAGATACTCTTCGACCAAGCGCGTCTTGCCGATGCCGGCGGGACCGATGATCGTGACGCTCTGCGTCTCGCCTTTGCCGAACGCTCGCTCGAACGCCAGGTCGAGCTGGCGCAGCTCGGGGTCGCGCCCGATCAAGGGCGCGCGAAGCTCGAGCGTGGCCGGCGGCTCAGACTGGGTCATTGCTGCCGGGGATCTCGCCCTATTTCACGGGTAGTCTCAACCCCCTCGCCCCTCGTCATGGCTTTTTGCCACGGCTGACCGGATTATGCCTCCCTTTCGCGGCGGAAAGCCGCGTACGATCGTGCTCGCGAGGCCCTTGCCGTGTTAAAGCCGGGGCGCCCCTTTTCGTCTGCTAAGTTGCGAGTTTGACCGTGGCACTGCCCGAAAGAACGCCCACCCAATCCAGTAGCGAAGAGAAACGCTCGGTCGGTCGCGGCCTGTTCAAGAAATGCTCGGGCTGTGGGGCTGTCTCGACCCAAGAAGAGCTCGCAGAGCGCTTTCACGTCTGCCCGAGTTGCGGGCACCACCACACGATGAGCGTCTCCGAGTGGCGGCGTCTGCTCTTGGACGACGCGGCGCTCGATCGTTGGGACGAACACATCGCTCCCACCGACCCGCTTTCATTCGAGGACGCCAAGCCCTACCCGGAACGTCTGGCCCGCGCGCGTGCCGTAGCGGGCACCAGCGAGGCGATCGAGATCGGTCGCGCGCGCATCGAGGGCGTGACCATCGCCTACGGCAGCTACAATTTTGCGTTCATGGGCGGCAGCATGGGCTCGGTGGTCGGCGAGCGCATCACGCGCTTGTTCGAGCGCGCGACGTCCGAGCGTTTACCCGTCGTGCTCCTGCACGCGTCGGGCGGTGCCCGCATGCAAGAAGGCATCTTGAGCTTGATGCAGATGGCCAAGACCATGTCGGCCCTCGGCCGGTTTCGTCAGACGCGAAAACCTTACGTCAGCGTGCTCCTCGATCCGACCACGGGCGGCGTGGCGGCCAGTACCGCGTTTTTAGGGGACGTGAACTTGGTCGAGCCGAACGCGTTGGTCGGCTTCGCCGGACCGCGGGTCATCAAGAGTACGATCGGCGGCAAGTTGCCGGAGGGTTTTCAAAGCTCGGAGTTTTTGCTCGAACATGGCATGGTCGATACGATCGTCTCGCGAGACGCGATGAAGTACACGCTCCACACTCTCCTCAAGCATTTGGGCGGCGACGCACCGTGACCGACCTGAAGACGACGCTGGAGCGCTTGTACGCTCTGATCCCGCGCGGCCGAAAACTGGGCCTCGAACGCATGGAGGCCGCTTGCCAGGCCTTCGGTCATCCCGAGCGCGCGTTTCCGGCGATTCACATCGCCGGCACCAACGGCAAAGGCACCGTGACGGCGTTCGTTTCGTCGATCGCGCGAGCGAGCGGTCTGCGCGTCGGGGTTTACACGTCGCCTCACCTCGCTCGCTTTGCCGAGCGCATCAACATCGACAACGCGCCGATCGCCGACGACAAGCTGATCGAGCTGCTCAACCGCGTGATGGACCAGGCGCCGGACCTGACGTTTTTCGAGGTCGCGACGCTGGCCGCGTTCTTGGCCTTCCAAGAGGCGAAGGTGGACCTGGCCGTGCTCGAGGTGGGCCTGGGCGGCCGCTTGGACGCGACCAACGTGATCCCGCCGCCGCGCGTGGCAGCTATCACGCGCGTCGCGTTCGATCACATGAGCGATCTCGGCACGACCCTCGCCGAGATCGGCGCGGAGAAGGCCGGCATCATCAAGGCCGGTTCGAAGGTCGTGCTCGGCAAGCTACACCCCGACGCCGTCGCCGCTGCCGAGCGCAAGGCGGCCGAGGTGGGCGCTACGCTGGTTCCGCTCGGTAGTCCGGAACCCGTCGCGGGCGCCCCCCTTGCCTACCCGCGTGTGGCCTTGGTCGGCTCCAATTTGGCCGTCGCGGTGACGATCGCGCGCGAGCTCGACATCGCGCCGGAGGTGATCGCCCAGGGCGTCGAGCAGACCGTGTGGCCAGGGCGCAACGAGCTCCTGCACCGCAACGGGCAAGAGCTCACGTTGCTCGATTGCGCGCACAATCCAGACGGCGCCGTGGCACTGTCGCACGCGCTCGATCCAAGCGTGCTCGGCGACATCGAGTCGCGCAAAGAGATCGTGCTCGTCTTCGGTGCCTTGCAGGGCAAGAACTGGCGCGCGATGCTGCGCCGGCTCGAGCAGGTTGCCGGACACCGCATTTTCGTCGCGCCGCCCCTGAAAAAGGCCGCTAATCCGCAGGAAATGGCCCAGGTCTGCAAGGGTGAAGTGGTGGCGACCGTCGGTGAAGCGCTGGCGCGCGCTCGGGCGCTGGTCGGCCCGCGCGGCGTGGTCGTCGTCACGGGCTCCACGTTCCTGGTCGGCGCCGCGCGCGCCTTGCTCTTGAACCTGCCCACGGATCCGCCGGTGGATCTCTAGTCGGACGCCTGGCGGGAGCGATGCCGTCATTCGACGTGGTCTCGAAGGTCGACTGGCCCGAACTCGGGAACGCCTTGAACCAAGCGCAGAAAGAGATCGCCCAGCGCTTCGATTTCAAAGGTACGGACGCGGAGATCGAGCGCAACGAAACGGGGGTGGTCGTCAATGCAACCAGCGACGACCGCGTGCGAGCAGCGATCAGCGTGTTCCAGGAGAAGCTCATTCGCCGCAAAGTGAGCCTGAAGCATCTGACCATCGGTAAGCCGCAGAAGGGGCCCAAGGGCTCGAGCCGCATCCAGATTGAAATCAAAGAAGGCATCGAGACCGACAAAGCGCGTGAGATCGTCAAGCTCATCAAAGACAGCAAGCTCAAGGTCCAGGCAGCGATTCAGGAGCAAGCCGTGCGCGTGAGCGGCAAGAAGCGGGACGATCTGCAAGCCGTGATTCAGCTGCTGCGCGGGGCGGAGAACCTCGGGCTCGACCTGCAATTCAACAATTTTCGCGACTAGAGGCAACCAACCGAGCGATGAGCAAACGAGAGCTTTTTGGAACCGACGGCATTCGCGGTCGCGCCAACGTGAGTCCCATGACGCCGGAGCTGGCGCTGCGCCTCGGGCGGGCCATCACGCTCGTCGCGCGGCGCGGCAAGTCGCGGGCGCCGCGCATTCTGATAGGCAAAGACACACGCCTGAGCGGTTATATGCTGGAGACTGCCATGGCCGCCGGCATCTGCGCCCTCGGCGGCCGCGTGATGCTCTCAGGGCCGATCCCTACGCCGGCGATCGCCAATCTGACGCAGAGCATGCGAGCCGATGCCGGCGTCGTGATCAGCGCCAGCCATAACCCCTTCGCCGATAATGGCATCAAGATCTTCGGCCCCGACGGCTTCAAGCTCCCGGACCGGGAAGAAGAACAAATTGAAGCCTTGCTCGGCGACGGCAAGCTCGACTCGCAAGGCAAGACCGGCGCAGGCGTGGGCCGCGCCGAGCGGCTCGATCACGCTGCGGGACGCTACATCGTGTATGCCAAGAGCACGTTTCCGAAGGAGCTCACCCTCGACGGCATGCGCATCGTCGTGGACGCGGCGCACGGCGCGGCCTACCGCGTCGCGCCCGACGTGCTCGCCGAGCTCGGGGCAGAAGTGATCTGCATCGGCTGCCGCCCGAACGGCGTGAACATCAACAAGAACTGCGGGGCCTTGCATCCAGATCACGTAGCGCGAGAGGTCAAAAAGACCGGCGCGCAGATCGGTATCGCGCTCGACGGCGACGCCGATCGCGTGATCTTCGTGGACGAGCACGGTGAAATCGTGGACGGCGACGCGATCATGGCCCTGTGCGGCACGCGCATGCTCAAACAGAAGCGACTGGCCAAAAAGACGCTGGTCACCACCGTGATGAGCAACATGGGGCTCGAGCGAGCGCTGGAAGCCGCCGGCGGCCGCGTCGTCCGAACCGCAGTCGGCGACCGCTACGTGGTCGAGGAGATGCGTGGGCGCGGTTACACCTTCGGCGGGGAACAGTCCGGTCATTTGATTTTTTTGGAGCACGCCACGACCGGTGACGGAGTGGTTGCTGCCTTGCAAATGCTGGCCATCATGCTGCAAGAGTCGCGTCCGCTCAGTGAGCTCGCGCGCGTGATGGAGCGCGTGCCACAAGTGCTGGAGAGCGTGAAGCTGCCCGCGCGCCGGCCTCTGGAGCAAATGCTGGGACTTTCACGCCGCATCGAGCAAGCGCAGAAGAAGCTCGGCAAGAACGGCCGCGTGCTGGTGCGCTGGAGCGGCACCGAGCCCAAGCTGCGCGTGATGGTCGAAGGCCCGGACACCAAAGTGCTCAAGGCCTTGGTCGCGGACATGACGGACGCCGCCAAGAAGGACCTGGAGGACGTCGGCTAGCGGATCTCAATGTTGAGCAGTAGCGTCCAAGGAATAATTCGCTAAGAGGTCGTCTTCTCGCTCGCGGCTGAATTGCGAGCCGTCCACGCTCTCTTGAAGTCTGCACGTGCTGCGTCGAGGTGTTGTGTCGCAAGCGTCGGTGGTGCAAACGGCGTGAGAGCGACCGGTGTATCGGTCTCACCAACGTACGCTTCGAGCCAAAGTATGCCGAGAGCGCTCGCTTCGCCAGGAGGCGCATCCGCGTACTTGTAGATTCCCAGACGCCCCTTCTGTCCGTCGAGCGCAAAAGGAACAGCAAGCCCATGCCACGCCCAGTCACCGCTGCGACGCGGTTTGCCGTCTCCCGGCGTTAGGTACAGCGGAACGCCGTGGACGCTTCCGCCGATTTCGGTAACGCAGTCTGCGAGAAATTGGCGCAAGCAAGCGATGGTCGCCGTCGCCCGTTCGAAATGTTCCAAGGTCATTGGGTGATCAAGGCCAGCGGGACGGTCCAATTTTTCCTCCAAGTGGCGAATCGCGTGCGTTGTAACCGCCGAGGGCGAAGGCACAGCTGCCATGTCCGCGAGCAACCGAGACCAAGTGATAAATCGCACTTCTTTGTCATGCTCACGAGCGCGTCGACAGAGCGGTTCCGGAGCAAGTAGAACGCACCCGCAGATCGTGCGCGCGCTTCTAGCGAGCTTGCGCTCGGTTTGGTCACGCACCTGGTGTGCCACGTGCTGCGGGTTCCAATCCTCGCGCGTCTTGACTTCGACAAAGGCGTAGAAATTTCCATCTGGAGCGTCGAAGAGCAACCATATGTCTACACGCGCGTAGTTATCGTCGTCGGTCTTGTCGAGTCGCGCCTCACGACCAAAGCCAAGAAGTCGGTTCGAGGGGTTGATACCGAGTTCTGTGCGAACGAGGCTCGACACGAGCGCCCTCACGGCCTCGTCGACCTCCATCGTGAGAAGGAGCAGTGCGGCACAAAAATTCTCGCGGTGCGACGAATCAAAGTGTCCGAATCCGCTCTTCATGGCGTACCGCGATGTTCGCAGAGCGCGCAGCGCGATGCAACCCACGACTCAGCGAACGAGCCGACTCAATACATTCTTCAACCGCGTTCCGAGCTCAACGATGGCGTGCACCTGTGGTTGCGCACAAGCGCCCAAAGCCCCCGCGATCTCGACCGCCGCACAGCACTCACAGCACTCACAGCACTCAGCCAGCGCGATGGCATACATGCGGCTCTTGTCCGCCAGTGTCTGCCGCGCTGCGCCCTCCGCTGTATTGAGCGCGGCAGATACGGCGCTCTTACGTGCCTGCTGCCGAAGCTGCGCATCCGCAATGCGAGTGCGCGCGACGAGCGTCACCAGCGCGAGCGCGAGCTGATAGGCGATGAGCTTGTGATGTG
>DASYCR010000334.1:0-4822 GCA_036500095.1 Polyangiaceae bacterium | reverse complement strand
AACGATTGGCTTGCTCTGCGCGCCGTACATGGCGAAAATCCCGACGGTGCTCTCGCTCGACGCGACGCCGATCAACTACGACGAACTCGCGAGTTGGTACGGCGATAGAGTCAGCGGGGCCACGGTCGAACGAGCGAAGCGCTGGGTGCACAAGAGCGTGATGCGCCGCGCCGCGCGGTTCACCGTCTGGTCGCAGTGGGCGGCGAGCTCGCTCACTCGTGACTATGACGTAGAGAGTCGCAAGATCACCGTGATCCATCCGGGTACGGTGCTCGCGAACTTCTCGAGTCAGCAGCGTGCGGCGCGGCGCCCCGGACCGTTGCGTCTGCTGTTCGTCGGTGGTGACTTCGCGCGCAAGGGTGGGGATCTGCTCGTGCGCGTGTGCCGCGAGCATTTTGCCGGGCGTGTCGAGCTGCATTTAGTCACGTCCCCGCAACAAGGATTGCAAGGCGAGAATGTTTTTTTGTACAGTGGGTTGCGGCCGTACTCGCCGGAGCTGCTCGCTCGCTACGCGGACGCGGACGTGTTCGTATTGCCAACTCGCGCTGATTGCCTCGCGGTCGTGTTGGGGGAGGCCATGGCAGCGTCTCTGCCCATCATTACGACCCGCGTGGGCGCTCACGCGGAGGCCGTGGAAGACACGCGGAGCGGCTTTCTGATCGACGTCGACGACGACGGCGCGCTGCGTGACCGGCTCGAGAGTCTGGTGCGAGAGCCCGAGCTGGCGCGTCGCCTGGGTCGCCGCTCACGCGAGATTGGGGAGGCGCGCTTCGACATGATCAAGAACGCCAACCGGATCGCTGAGCTGTTGCTCGGGTTGGTTGCCGGGCGTGCGGTAGCAGACTAGGCGAGGCTCACGTTTGCGCGTTCATGCGTTTGCGCGCGATCATTTCGCCGAGCAGCGCCATCAGCGCGTGCGCGGTCTTGCTCGCGTCGAAGCTCTGTTCGATCCGGCGCCGACCGAGTCGGCCCATTTCAACACAGCGTTCCGGCTTCGTGAGCAGCGCGTCTATCGCGGTACGCAACGCGCTCCCGTCGTTGGCCTCGACCAGGAGTCCGGTCACGTCCGTTTCCACGATGTCCGCGATGCCGCCGACGTTCGTCACTATCACGGGCAGCCCGCGCGCCATTGCTTCGAGCGAGGCGATCGAGTAGCAATCGCCGCGCGTCGGCAACACGAATGCTCGAGCCGCCTGATAGAGTGCCAGTAGCGCGTCGCTGTTCGCAGTCAGCCCGCGATGAACCCGCACGCCCTCCTCGTCCGGCACTGGGTCGCGCGTCACCAAGTCGAGCTCGCAGCGCCCGCGAAAGTGCTCGCGGAACACGGCGAGTAGGAGATCCCCCCCTTTGCGCTGGAAATCGCCGCCGACGAACAGCAAGCGCGGCAAACCGACCTCGGCCCGGCGCTCCGGCATGCTCCAAAGCGCGAGATCCAGGCCGGGTGCGACCACCGCTGTGCGGTCCTCGCGGACGCCATAGTCCTTGATGAACGATCTGCGCGCCCACTCCGACCAGCCGACGCAAAACGCGGCGCTGCGAAATGTACGCCGAACGAGGGCGTGCTTGAGCGAGCGAGCGAGCGTCGACTTGTCGACGGTGTGGGCGTACTGCTCGGCTTGTTCGTCGAGCAGCGCCGGCGTCACGTCGGTCCACAATAGCGTGGGGGTGCGACGCACCGCGTATTGCCGAAGCACCGCGGGGTTGTGGGTCAAAAAGAACAAGGCGTCGAAGGGCCCCCGCCGGAGCGCCGCTCCAGTTTGCAGGTACCCGCGCAGCGTGCCGCCCACGCGCCCTGGGAAGGGCAAGCGCTCGATGATGCCGCCTTCTTTCCGGTATGTGACGTCGAGCCACGTCACGTTTGCATGCGAGCGGACGTACGGCTCGAGCGCCCCAGCCGCGCTGCCGATCCCGACCTGGCGCTCTGCGAGGAAGCACACTCGTGGAGGCGGCGCCTGTCCTTTTTCGCTCATCTATGCTCGCTAACGGGACTAGCGTGTAGTGCGGGCTCGGGCAAGGCGCTCGAGGGAGCTCTCGCGCGCGCCGATCCTGCTTCAGTCCGCCTGCGGTGTCGGCGGCTCTTGCTCGAGCAGCTCCAATTGGGTCGCGGGCGTACCACCGACGCGCGTGTGCTGCGCGACGTCCTTGTTGACGACGGCGCCGTGGCTGACGATCGCACCCGCGCCGATAGTGACGCCCGGTAGGATGATCGAGCGTGCCTGTAGCCACGCGCCGTCGCCGATTACGACCGGCTGGCGCTGAACGTCGCCGGCTCGACGCTCACGAGAAGCCAGCTCGTGTGTGCTGGTCAGAATCATCACGCCGGGGTCGATCGTCACACGGTCGCCGATCGTGATCTGCTCTTCCAAGTCGAACGCGCAGTCTGGCTCGATCGAGCAGCTCTCGCCGATGGCGAGGTGCGAGAACAGCTCGCTCCCGCCGTTCAAGCGTAGGGTTCCGAAAACTTTCGTGTGCCGACCGATACGAAACCCTGCGAGCGCATACAGGCGCGCGCGCTGCTCGCCGGCCACTCCCTTGGGCAGCGCTCCCACCGCCAAGTTGAGCGCGCGGAGACGAGGATGAAAGGACGACGTCTCGCCGCGAATCGCGTTCACGAGCTTGCTCCACGCGAGGCTAGACATGGCGCATCTTCTTGAAGCGGGCGCCGTGCTGCTCCTCGTCGGAGAGCTCGACTAGGCGCGGGATCTGAAAGTTTGCCAGGCGTCCCCGGCAAAACTCGTTCATGCGGCGCTTGAATAAATCCAGGGGCTCGGGCGCCTCGAGGTTGAAGCGGGCAGCGACGATTTGCCCCATCATCGGGTGCGGCTTACCGAAGACGGCTACTTCGCGCACGTTCGACATCTGGAGCAATTGATTTTCGACTTCGGCGGGGTACACCTTCTGCCCGCCCACGTTGATGAGGTCGGTTGCGCGGCCCAAGACGCGCAGATAGTCGCCGTCCACCTCGACGGCGTCCTGCGTGCACAACCAACCGTCGGCATCGAACAGGTCAGGCGCGTTCAGGTAGCCGAGCATGGCGGTCTCCGCGCGCACCCACAGAATGCCGTCCACGATTTTGGTCTCGAAGCCCTCACCGGTGAACTTGATCCAAAGCGATTCCGAGTCGCGCGAGCGTGAACGCAAGACGCCGAGCTCCGACATCCCGTAGGTTTGGACGAGCGCGACGTCGGGCAGCAGCTCATGTAGGCGCTTCAGGGTGCTCGGCGGCATCGGCTCCGTCCCGTACGCGATTACCTGGAGCGACGACAAGTCGTGTTCGGTCCACGCGCCGGACATCAGTAGCAAATTGAGGAAGGTCGGCGAGGCGGGCAGCGTGTGCACACGCTGCTTGGCGATCGTCTTGCATACGGTCTCTGGGTCTCGATTGGGTACGGTTACCACCGTGCCGCCGCTCGCGAACGTGTTGAGCAAGGTGTCGATACCGCCGATGTGATCGAACAAGAGGAACGTGAGCGTGGTCTTCTTTTGGCGGAGCTTTCGGAACTTCTCGAGGATCACCACGAAGTCGTGCAGGATCGCTTTGGGCGCGCCGCTCGAGCCGGAAGAGAATATGACCAGGCCCGCGTGCTGCCGCGCCACGAGCTTCTGGGTGAGGGGGTTGGAGACGCCGCCTTCACGTGCCTGAAAGGTCCAGCCGTCGGACTCGTCGAACGTCACCACCATGCCGGCTTCGGCGATCTCCAAGAAGCTATCGCGATGGGCGCGCATCAGCGGCGTGAGCGGGACTGCGATCGCGCCAAGGCGAATCAGCGCGAGCAAGGCGGCGCAGGCGTTCGGCGAGAACGTCCCGTCCAGCGCGGCTACGTGTCCCGTACGAACACCGCGCGCTGTTAGCTCTACCGACCAGCGCTCCACGAGCGCGTTCAGCGTAGCGTAGCTGGTGGCGCTGTCGTTCCAGACCAGAGCCGTGGAGTCGTTCCAGTCAGCCAGTCGCTCGAAAAACCACGGAGCGATCATGGTTGGCGCGTGCCCTAGGTAACCCCACCCAAGTAGAGCACCTGGCCGGTGATGTTGTCGCTGCCCTCTTGGATGAAAAAGTCGCAAACGTTCGCGCAATCCTGATGCGTACCGAGGCGCTTGATCGCGAGATTGTTGACCACCGCGTCGATCTTATCCTGCGGCACTCCGCGGATCATGTCGGTCATAATCGGCGTGGCGCCGAACGAATTGCAGGTGATGCCCCACTGCCCGAGCTCGAACGCCAAGATGCGCGTCAGCGTTACCACTGCGCTCTTGGATGCCGCGTAGACAGCCTCACCGGCTAGCGCGATGGGCGCGACGATCGTCGTGAAGTTCACGATGCGACCCCAACGTCGCTTGATCATGACTTTGGCAGCGTCGCGACAGACCAGCATGGTGCCGGTGACATTGACCTCCAGCATGCGGTTGGCCGATTTGGCCGGCGTGAGCAGGATGTGGTTCATGCTCGCGATCGCCGCGTTGTTCAGCACAATGTCCAAGCGGCCGTGACGCTTGGTGATGCTGGCGATCATCTGGCGCACGGCCTTTTCGTCGGCGACGTCGAGGCAGTGGTGCTGGTAGCTCGGGTCCTTGATGTCCACCTCGCTGCGGCTGCAGCCCTCCACTAGGTAGCCTTGCTGCAGGTAGTGCTCGACCAAATAGCGACCGATGCCCTTGCGAGCACCAGTGACCAAGATCACTCGACGATCAGTCACGAGGGGCTCGCCTCTGCGGCGGTAGCCACGACATGCTCGGTGAGCACGGCGATCGTGCGGAAAGGGCTATTCTTTTGGGACATCGCCTTATCGTTGGCGAGCGTGATCGAGACACCATGCACGCTTTC
>DASYCR010000333.1:0-2017 GCA_036500095.1 Polyangiaceae bacterium | reverse complement strand
GACGCGGCGATTCGCCGCGAGTTACTCGGTCGCCGCCCGCTGATTTCGGAGCACGCACCGCTCGACGAAGACGCCGCACGCACGGCGCGATTGTTCCGCACCATGCTGCAAGTGCAAACCGAGTTCGGCGAGCGCGCGGCTCAGACGTACATCGTCTCGATGACGAGGAGCGCGACCGACCTCTTGCGCGTGCTCTTGCTCGCCCGCGAGGCCGGCCTGCTCGATCTAGCGGGCGACACGCCGATTTCGCGGCTGGACGTGGTGCCGCTTTTCGAAACGCAAGCTGACTTGTTCAACGGACCCGCGATCATGAAGAGCCTGTTCGCGGACGACGTGTACGCGCGTCAGCTGCGCGCGCGCGGCATGCGGCAAGAGGTGATGCTCGGCTACTCCGACTCCGCCAAAGACGTGGGCGTGCTAGCGGCCTCCTGGGAGCTCTATCGCGCGCAGGAAGCGCTCGCGCAGGTCTCGCGCGACGCGGGCGTCTCGCTCACGCTCTTTCACGGTCGCGGCGGCACGGTCGGCCGCGGCGGCGGCTCGCCGGTGTACACGGCGCTCACGGCGCTCCCGCCCGGCACGGTCAGCGGTCGCGTCAAGATCACCGAACAAGGCGAGATCATTTCGCAAAAGTTCGGCATCTTGTCGATCGCCGAGCGCAGCCTGGAGGTGATGCTGTCGGGCACGCTGATGGCCGAATTCTCCGACTTTCGGCGCTCGCTACCCGCGGGCAGCGAGGCGCGCTTTCGCGCGACCATGGACCGCTTGAGCGAGCTGTCGCAGCACGCGTTCCGCAAGCTCGTGCACGAGGACAATCGGGTATTTGAGCTATTTCTAAAAGCGACGCCCGTGCGCGAACTCACGCACGTGCACTTCGGTTCGCGCCCGGCCTATCGTGAACGCGGCGCGGGAACGATTCAGGGTTTGCGCGCCATCCCCTGGAATTTCGGCTGGACGCAGATGCGGCTGATGACCTCGGCTTGGCTCGGCGTGGGCACGGCGCTCGAGCAGGTGACGAACGAACCGGGCGGGCTCGAGCTCTTGCAACAGATGTCGAAGACCTGGCCCTTCTTCGGTGACCTGCTCGACAAGCTCGAGATGGTTTGTGCCAAGGCGGACTTGGAGATCGCCGAGCTGTACGCGCGCGAGCTCGACGCGGACGCCGCGGTCATGCGCGAGCTCACTGCCGAGTTCACGCGCACCGTGCGCTGTTTGCACGCGATTCGCGGCCGCGATTTGCTGTCCGAACATCGATTTTTGCAGGGCGCGCTCACGCTCCGCAACCCGTACGTCGATCCGCTGAGCCTCTTGCAGGTGAGCCTGATCAAACGCAAGCGGAGCCTGCCCGAAGATCACCCGCAGCGAGCCGTGCTCGACATTGCGCTCGGCACGACCCTGAACGGCATCGCACAGGGTATGCGCAACACCGGCTGAGCCATGAGCGAGTCAGGGCCCGTCCGAGAGCTGCGCGGCGGTCGCTACGCCGTGCTCGGGACGCTCGGCGCAGGCTCACAAGCGGAGACCCTCGACGCGCTCGACAAGCTGGACGGTCGAGCGCTGGCGATCAAGCGCTTCTCCGTACGCGGCGCGAAGAGCTGGAAGGAGGTGGAGCTCGCCGAGCGCGAAGCGCAAGTGCTCTCGGAGCTCTCCCACCCCAACCTGCCCGTGTACGTCGAGCACTTCGAGGAGGACGGCGCGCTGTACCTTGTCATGGAGAAGGTCGAAGGCGAGCCGCTGAGCGCGCTGCGCAAGCGCCGCGGCGCCCTCAACGCGACGGACGTCGAGCGCCTCCTGCGCGACGCGGACAGCGCGCTCGGCTACCTGCATTCGCGCCTGCCGCCGATCATCCACCGCGACCTGAAGCCTGGCAACGTGATCCGGAGACCCGACGGGAGCTTCGTGTTCGTCGACTTCGGTTCCGTGCGCGATCGCTTGAAGCCCGAGGGCGGCAGCACCGTGGTCGGCACCTTCGGTTACATGGCGCCCGAGCAGTTCCAAGGACGAGCGCTGCCTGCCAGCG
>DASYCR010000332.1:0-3959 GCA_036500095.1 Polyangiaceae bacterium | reverse complement strand
CGTCACGTCCTCGTAGGGCGTCTTCTGCTCGGGCACCGTGTAGCGCCCGCGTCGGCTGATTTCCCAGGGCGCCGCACCGGGTTCCGGTTTGGGCATCGGCGGGGGCTTCACCGGCGGGTCGGCGCTGCCGAGCTCGGACAGCTTCGTCAGACCCGCGCCGACGGCCGCGCTCGTCGCCAAGAACAGCGCGCCCGAGCGAATGAACTCACGGCGTCGCGCGTAGTGCTCGGGCGTGGTGATCTCGCTGGGCTTCGGGGGCTCGGCCACGCCCGCATTCTACGGCTTGTGCGCTAGGCGGCGAGGCCGTGGCACTTTTTATATTTTTTGCCGCTGCCGCAGGGGCAAGGATCGTTGCGCCCGACGCGCGGTTCGGTGCGCTTGACGGGGGGCCCCTTGACCTCGACGCCGTCCACGAAAAAGTAGCGGCCGTCGAGCTTCTTGAAGGTGGCGCGCTCTCGATGCTCGAGCTTGACGCCCTTGATCTTGTAGCGGGCGGTAAACTCAACGATGCCGTCCGTGTCGCCGGCTTGGCCGCGTTCAGTGGAGTGGATCTCGAGCCCGAGCCACTCGGAATTCTTCGCCCAGAGCTCCGTGTTGGCGCGGTCGATTTCAGCGACCGTGGCCGGGTCGTGCGTCTTGAGCACGTAGTCGACGTCGTGCGTCGCGTAGGCCGAGTAGCGCGAGCGCATCAGCGCCTCGGCCGTTTCGGGGATGCTGGCGCCCTTGAGATAGGGGCCGCAGCATGTTTCGAGCGATTCGCCTTTTCCGCAGGGGCAGGTCACGGTGGACTCGCACTTAGCATTCTTCGTGAGCGCGAGAAAATCCTTTGTTGTGAGGGGATGACCGCCGCGACAAACCATGTTTTTTTGCAGCGACCTTGCTGAAAAAATTGAAAATTGGGATCGTCGGCACCGGCGGCATGGCCAACGCGCATGCCGACAATTTCAAGAAGATGCGCGGCGTCGAGCTCACGTCGTGTCTCGACATCGTCCCGGGGCGCGCGCAGGCGTTCGCGCAAAAGCACGGCGTCAAGCGCGTCGCCGAGAATCTGGATCAGTTGTTCGATGCGGTCGACGCGGTGGCGCTGGTCACGCCGGACAGCGCGCACCATCAAGGCGTGCTGGCGACGCTCGCGGCGGGCAAGCACTTGCTCGCAGAGAAACCGCTCACGGTGACGCTGGCGCAAGCGCGAGACGTGGTGAAGGCCGCGCGCGTCGCGCAGAAAAAGGGCGTCGTGGGGCTCGTCAACTTCAGCTATCGCCGCTCGGCTGCGCTGCAAAGGGCGATCGAGCTCTCGGCTACCGGCAAGCTCGGCGCTCTGCGGCACGCGCACGGCTTCTATTTGCAGAGCTGGATCGCGACGCCGATCTGGGGTCACTGGAGCAACGAAACTTGGCTCTGGCGCATGCAGCAGAGCGCGGGCTCGGCGGGCGTGCTCGGCGACATCGGCTGCCACTTGCTCGATCTGGCGACGTCGGTGACCGGTGCGGTCAGTGAGCTGCGCTGCGCGCTCGGCTGCTTTCCGAAAATCGACGCGAACGGGCGCGAGCGCACGAGCTTCCACGGCAAAAAGCTGGACGCCAACGACAGCGCGCTGATCGAGCTGAAGTTCCAGGCGGGCGGACTAGGCGTCCTGCAGACCTCGCGCTGGGCGACCGGGCACGCGAACCACTTGCGCCTCGAGGTGCATGGCACGGAAGGCGCTCTCCGCTTCGACCTAGATCGCTCTTACGACGAAATCGAGCTGTGTCTCGGCGCGGACCGTCAGCACGCTCGTTGGCGGACGCAGAAGCTGCGCCCAGCGCCCTCGATCTGGCAACGCTTCGTGCGCGCAGTCCAGAGCGGGGAGGCCGAACAACCCGATCTATTCCGCGGCGCCGAGATCCAAGCGATGCTCGACGCCTGCGAGCGCAGCGCGAGCTCCGGCGCTTGGCAGCGGGTGCTCAAGACCTGAGAAGCGTCAGCTCAAGCGCCCGAGCAGCTTCTGATGAATGCCCCCGAAGGCGCCATTGGACAGGAGCGCGATCAGATCTCCAGGCCGCGCGCCTTCCGCCAAGCGCGCGATGATCGACTCGATGTCGGGACAGCTCTCGGCGGCCTTGCCGCGAGTCCGCAGATCCAGCACCAAGCGCGTCAGATCGAGCGCCTCCTCCGCGGGCAAATTGCTGCGGCCGAGCGGCGCGAGCAGCACGTGGTCGGCGCTGTCGAAGGCGCGCGTGTACTCAGCCTGGTGCATACGCCGGCAGGCAGTGGCGCTGCGCGCTTCGAATACGCACCAGAGCGCGCCGCTCGGCTGGCGGGCGCGCAGCGCGGCGAGCGTCTCGGCTACCGCCGTCGGGTGGTGCGCGAAATCGTCGTAGACGGCGATGCCGCGCGGCGAACCGAGCAGATCTTGCCTACGGCGCACGCCTTCGAAGCGCGCGAGGGCCGGGCCGAGATCGGCGAGGCGCGCGCCAAAGCCCTGCGCGACGGCGCCTAGCGCTGCCGTCGCGTTCTTCAGGTTGTGCCGGCCCGAGAGCGGCAAGGCGAAGCGCCCACACGCCACGCCGCCCGCGTACAGATCGAAGGTCGTGCCGTCGGCTCCCGCGTGTGACGGAGCGGCGAGCCAGTGCGGCGGTTTGCCATGAGTGGCCTCGCCTTCGAGCGCGTACCAGGCGACCTGACAGCGCGCGTGCTCGTCGACCACGCGCACGACGGCGGCGTCGGCGGCGTTGGCCACGACCAGTCCGTGCTCGGGGATCAGCGCGACGAAGCGCCGAAATGCGTCCAGATAGCCGTCGAGCGTCGGGTAGATGTCGACGTGATCGTGCTCGATCGAAGTGAGGATCGCGACCTCCGGGCGGTAGTGCAGAAACTTGGCGGTCTTTTCGAAGAAGGCCGTGTCGTATTCGTCGCCCTCGATTACGAACACGGGCTTGCGTTTCGGCGCGTCGTTCGGCAACAAGCGCGTCTTCTTGCTCGGCGCGCGGAAACCACGCGGAAAATTCTTGGGTAAGCCGCCGATCAGAAAACCGGGTTCGAAGCCGCAGGCGTCCAGCAAGAACGCGCACAGGGCGCTGGTCGTCGTTTTGCCGTGAGTCCCGGCCACGACGAGCGGTGATGTGCCGTCGAGCACGAAGCGAGCGAGGGCGCCGGCGATGTGCGTGTACGGCAAGCCGCCGTCGATGGCGGCGCGTACTTCCGGATTGTCTTTCTTGCACACGTTGCCGATCACCGTGAGCTCCGGTGGCGGCGAGAGGTGCGCCGGGTCGAATCCGGGCAGACAGCGCACGCCCCACGTCTCGAGGGCCGGCCCGATCGGCGGATCGAAGGCGACGTCACTGCCGGATACCTCGTGGCCGAGTTCCTTCAGCAGGCCGGCCAACGCGCCCATGCCAGTGCCCGCAACGGCAATGATGTGAATGTGCATGTCGAGCTACTTCTGATGATGCGGGACGCTCACGTCGCATCGAGCGGGTTGAGCGGCGAACTGGGCTGGTTGAGGAATATTCAAGGTGTGCGTGGCTCGCGCACGTTTTTGGCACGGAGCTTTCTGCGCTGCTAGTGTCAGGTCGATTCTTGCTCGCGAGGCGGCGCGCGCCGCTCGCTTCTACGAGCGCAGACCATGAAAATCATCGACAAGCTCGCGCAGGCCAAGCCCGCTTTTTCCTTCGAATTCTTCCCGCCCAAGGATCGCGAGGGTGTGGATCGCTTGTTCGAGACGGTGGCTCGGCTCAAGGCGTACGACCCCGCCTACGTCTCGGTGACGTACGGCGCGGGCGGCAGCACACGGCAGCTGACGGTCGAGCTCGTCTGCCGTATCAAGCGTGAGGTCGGTCTGGAAGCGATGGCGCATCTCACCTGCGTGGGCGCGTCGCAGGGCGAGATCGCGGGCGTGCTCGCGCAGCTGCAGGCCGGGCAAATCGACAATTTGCTCGCGCTGCGCGGCGACCCGCCGCGCGGTCAGACGAGCTTCGTCA
>DASYCR010000331.1:0-4138 GCA_036500095.1 Polyangiaceae bacterium | reverse complement strand
GGGCGTCATTATGAGCGTCAACTTTTGAAACATCGCTCGGTAGTTCTCGACGATCGCACGCCGCGTCGATTCGCCACGAACGTACTGAAAGGCGAGGAGGGTGCTGATGCGCTCTCGGAGCGCCGGCAGCGACAGGGCTCGCCGCCCGTCGATCAGTTTGGAAAGCGCACCCGAAGCCGGCCCTTCGACTTTCTCGGCGAAGAATGTCTCGATCTCGGTATTGGGCCCTTTGTCGGTTTCTGTCGTGTAGAAATGATTTTGGGCGAGGGCTGTGGGAACCGGGCTCGTGATCCGCCGCGATAAATCGTCGCGCGCCACGAGTTCTACGAGGCCATCTTTTGCGAATCTCTCGAGCAAGAACTGAGGGACGACGTGATG
The DNA here is from genome assembly GCA_036500095.1 of Polyangiaceae bacterium. GTDB lineage: Bacteria > Myxococcota_A > Polyangia > Polyangiales > Polyangiaceae > PMG-095. The sequence continues at coordinate 3,760 of DASYCR010000331.1, read as the reverse complement.
GCGCTTCGGCGGATTCGACACTGCGACGGATACTACGGCACCGCCACCAGATCAGCACCGCCCGGCGGCGGTGTCCCTTGCTCTCTACCGATCAAAGAACGCGATCACCGGCGGAGCGCAGGACAGCAAAAGCACGCGCGCGCCGCCATGTGCGAGAGCAGAGGTTTCGCGGCACCACTTTCGAGCTGGCGTTGTGGGTGCGGGTGCTACGGTGGTGCTCTGCTGGTGCCCCCACCAGTGCCCAAACCCGTGTTGCGAGGCGTCGCGTACCGTTCCGTCTCGTCGCGTCGGCGGCTTCCGTCACGTTGCCAAAATCAGCGGCAGAACACGGGCCGTTCTTGTTGAAGTGTCGAGATTCGCTGCGGAGCCGACTCCGAGACTTGAACTCGGGACCTGCGGTTTACGAAACCGCTGCTCTACCACTGAGCTAAGTCGGCAGGGGGGCGGAGAATACGCTGGGGCGTCCGTGAGTCAAGGTTCAGAAATTGTGCTGTCCACCTTTTCATCTTCGCGGAAGCGCGGCGGATTTCGGGCTCCGCCGTCACCGCGTCGTCCAAAGTTGGTGCTATGGGTGGGCCGGCTGGAGGCTCGATGGTTGCGGCGATTGGCGGTTTTAGGTTTTCGGCGGTTTCTGCGGGTATTCGCAAGGACGGGCGCATCGATGTGGCGCTCGCGGCGGCGGAGCGTCCCGTGGTGGCGGCTGGGCTTTTTACGCGCAATCTGGTGCGCGCGGCGCCCGTGTTGCTTGCCGAGCAGCGCTTGGCGGGCGGGAGCGCGCGGGCGATTCTCGTCAATGCGGGCTGCGCGAATGCGTGCACGGGCGAGGCCGGCCTGGCTGCGGCGCGCGAGAGCACGGAGGCCGTCGCGCGCGCGCTCGGCATCTCGGCCAATGAAGTGCTGCCGGCTTCCACGGGCGTGATCGGCGCGCTCTTGCCGGCCGCCAAGATCGCGGCGAAGGCGAGCGAGCTCGCTGCGGCGCTCACTCCCGAGGGTTATGAGAGCTTCGCGCAGGCCATCTGCACGACGGATCGCTGGCCGAAAATCGCGGAGGCGAGCGTAGACGGCGCGGGCGGCACGGCGCGCATCCTCGGCATCGCCAAGGGCGCGGGCATGATTCACCCCGACGTGGGTCCGCCGCAGGCCACCATGCTCGTGTTCTTGTTCACCGACGCGGTCATCGAGCGCGCGGAGCTCGAGCGCGCGTTGTTCGCCGCGAGCGATCGCACGTTCAACGCCTGCAGCGTGGACGGCGATACGAGCACGAACGACACCGTACTGGCGTTTTCTTCTGGGGTATCCGCTGCGCGCGTGGACTCCGCAGCATTCACCGCGGCGCTCACCACCGTGTGCGACAAGCTCGCGCGCTCGATGGTCGCGGACGGCGAGGGCGCGAGCCACGTCGCGGAGCTCCGCGTGCGCGGCCTGGCGTCGGTGAAAGACGCACGGCAAATCGCGCACACCGTCGCCACGTCGCTGCTCGTGAAGACGGCCCTGTTCGGCCGCGACGCCAACTGGGGCCGCTTGCTCGCCGCTGCCGGCCGCGCGGGCGTCGCGTTCGAGCCCGAGCGCGCCAGCATCGCGATCGGCGGCATCGAGATCTTCAAGAGCGGCGTCCCCGTCGGAGCCGAAGCCGAAAAACGCGCGAACGAAATCCTGCAAGGCCCGAGCTACACCATCGAGCTCACGCTCGGCACCGGCCCCGGCGAATTCACGTACCTGACGAGCGATCTCGGTCACGGCTATGTCGACGTGAACGCGGGCTATCGCTCCTGATTACTCGCTCAAGTCGAACACGAAGCCAAACACGAACTCCAGCGTGATGCGCGAGCCGCCCAGGCGCGCCGTGTCGCTCTCGGTGTGGGTGTTGGAGTCGAGCAGGTCGGTGTTCGTTGTCGTGTAGGTTACGCTCTTCCGCTCGGCGTCACTGCCCACGGTGAGCGCGCCACCAATCTCGAAGTGTTGGGAGCGGTGACGGCTGAACACGTACGTCGTTCCGAGTCGCGCTCCAACCCACGGCAGTGTGGCCGACGCGCCGCCATCCTCACAGAAGAGACCGCAGCCCATTCCCGAATACGAGGAAACCCCCACGACTCCGAGGAGCTCGAGCCGAAAGCCGCCCGCTGCCTGATAGACCGGGCCGAACGCGCCGCCGATCAGCCCGTAGCTTCCGTCCCAGAGCGCTCCGCCATGTTCGGCGAGTAGGCCTCCCTCGAGGAAGCCGTAGCGAACGGAAGTGAGCAGGGACAGCTCCGCGCCCGCATTGTGGTCCCACTCGCCAAACAGGCCAAGCGCGCCCAGGACGCGCACATCACCGGGCGCTGCGGTCGCCGTGCGTGGCGCGTCTGCAAGTGGCGCCGCTGACAGGCAGGGCGTTCCGAGCGCGACCATCGCGGCAACGAAGCCTGCGACTAAGTAACGATGCATGGCTGCGCATGAGCAATCCGCGTGCCGCTGAGCGAAAGCTCGCTTGGGCCGGCTTTTTCTGGTTCTTTGTGTGTTTGGCCGTGTGCACCGTTGCTCGCGAGCCGCCGCCAATTGCGCACGTGTGCGGCTACTGCACACCGGTAACCGCGCGCCCGCGCGGCGCGTAAGCCGTGGGGTTCGTGTATAATCCGCCGCTCAGGCTCCGATGACGCAAGGTAACGGCACGAAGGACGCGGTCGAAGCGGAGACGCTCGCTGCGGATCCAGTCGCGCCGGCGATGGCGGCCCGCAGTTTGTCGCCCGCGGTCGCGGCCACGCTGCGCACCACGGTCCTGCCGCGGCGGCAGCGCGCGGAAGCCTCCGTGCCCGCCGAGATCTCGGTGCAAGCGCGCTTCGAGCGGTTGAAGAAGCTCGGGGAGGGCGGGATCGGCGAGGTGGATCTCGCCGTGGATCACGACATCAGTCGGCGTGTGGCCATGAAGCGGCTGCGCGGGGAGCGCCAAGACGCGGCGTCGCTCGTGCGCTTTGCGGAAGAAGTGCGCATCGTCGGGCAGCTCGAGCACCCGGGCATCGTGCCCGTGCACGACGTCGGCGTGGACGAGGCGGGTCACTACCTGGTGATGAAGTACGTCGAGGGCGACACGCTCGAGACAGTGATCGACAAGCTGCGCAATGGCGATCCGGAAACCGTCGCGCGCTTTTCGCTCAGCTACCGGGTGCAGGTGTTCGCGTCGATCCTCGAGGCCATCAGCTACGCGCACGACAAGGGCATCATTCATCGCGATATCAAGCCGGCCAACATCATGATCGGCCCCCACGGCGAGGTCACGGTCATGGATTGGGGCATCGCCAAATACGTGAACAGTCACGAGCACGAGTCGGTCGAGGCGAGCTCGGTAGCCTCCACCGTGCAAGAGCGCTTGATTCACACGCAACACGGCGCTCTCGTCGGTACGCCGCTTTACATGTCGCCCGAGCAAGCCGCGGGCAAGAACACCGAGCTCGACGTGCGCAGCGATATTTTCAGCCTGGGCGTGGTCTTCGCTGAGTTTCTGTCGCTCCGGCATCCGCTCGCGCACAAGCAAACCATGAGCGAGATCTTGGCCGAGCTGATCGCCAAGGGCATCGACTTTGGCGCGCTCGTCAACCATGGCCGCCAAAACGGCATGCCGATGGAGCTCGCGTACGTCTTGCGCGAATCGCTCGAGCACGATCCCAAGAAGCGCTACCCGAACGTGAAGGCCATGCTCGCGCACGTCCGACGCATTCAAGACGGCGAGGTCGCGGTGCAATGTCACGTCACCGCGTTCAAGCGCTTGGCATATGAGGCGATCCAC
>DASYCR010000330.1:0-3831 GCA_036500095.1 Polyangiaceae bacterium | reverse complement strand
TGCCCGAGCGGACCCATCGCGACCGTCTCGCCACCCGCGAGATCGGCACCATGGCAGCTGGCGTCGGTGCACGGCGCGATCGACTGGGCGAGATGTCGCCCGCGTGCGAGCACCAGAGGGTCCGTCGAGCGAGCGAATGTGGGAACCGGAACTGGGTATACTTTGTCGAGGCTCGCGTTGAAAGCGTGCACGTTGTAGCCGACGAAGCAGCTACCCCCGATCAGCCCGAGCCCGAGCACGCCAATTACGGCCTTCAGCGCAGTTTTTACGGTTCGATTCACCGCTAGCTCCCGTCTCTCGGTGGCCGAGATACGAGCGGAAGCTAGCAACTGGATCGGCCGAGACGCTAGTGGTGTCGGCCGCCCATCAGGCGGTCGTGCTGCTCTTTGAGCAGCGCGTCGAAGGCAGTTTGCTGATCGGGCCGCAGGACGGCCCGGATCTCGGCGTCCATTTGCTCCTTCTGCGTGCGCAGGGCGGTTCCGCAGGTATCGAGCATCTCGCGGGTCATGCGCGTGCGATCGGCCGAATATTTGTCCAATATATCAGCGACCTTCTGCTGCTCGGCGCCGTCGAGATCGAGCCGTCGCGAGATGGCGTCCAACCGGCGGTGCTCGGAGCTTTCGTGGTCTCCGCCGTGCAAGAAACGGTGCTGGCTGCGCACGTGCGTAATGCCGGCGCCGACCACGCCGCCGAGTAGGAACACGACGAGCAAGGTGGCATACCCCTTGAGCTTGGGGCTCAGCGTCATTCGAGCTCCAGCGACCCGACCGAGGTTGCTAGTTCATCATCGACCGAGCGATCGGTCTGAACCGCCCAGACCGTGGCCAGGGCAGCCGCCAAGATCGCGAACGGCAATGCGCGCCGCGATGACGACAATGCAAGCTCGATGAAGCCGGGCAAACGCTCTCGGCCGAGCGCCGCGAGCACCCGCGCGTTGAAGCCAGGGCGCGCCCGCAGCCCGTCCGTCGCGGTCAACAAGCGGGCGAGCTCTCGCTCGCTGCCATCATCCAGGTCGGTCACGATTGTTTTCTCCTCTCCCGCAGTGTGGCTCGGGCACGTACCAAGCGTTGCTCGACAGCCCCCTCGGTACAATTCAAAGCTTCCGAAATCTCTTTTGTGCTCAAACCCTCGGCGCTCTGCAGGAGCAAAGCGGCTCTCTGTTCATTCGGCAATACCGAAAGCCACTCGTCGAGCTCGCTCAAGGCGACGCGCGCCTCCGCGGACGCCGCGCCGTCCCAGACCTGCTCGACGGCGGCGTCAGAGGTTTCGGCCCGCCGAGTGCGCCCACGCTTCTGGTCGATCGCGCGGTTTACCACAATCCGGTACAGCCATGTCTGCACGGTGGAGCGCCGGTCAAAATCGCCCGCACAGAGCGCCCGATACGCTTTCACGTAGGCGTCCTGCACCACGTCCTCTGCATCCGCGATGTTGCCCATCATTCTTGCACCCAAGCGCACGAGCTGTGCGCTCGTGGTTTCGACAATTTCCTGAAAGGCCGCAGTGTCTCCGCGCAGGACTCGATCGACGGCCTGCTCCAGTTTATCCAATGGCTCTCTCCGTGGGACTTCACTTTACCTCGCGGCTACTTGTTTCGCGGCTACTTGTTTCGCGGCTACTTGTTCGACGCAGTCCTTAGTATTGACCCTACGCTAGCGGCCGCCAGATCTAGCCCTGCTGGAGCGAGGTTTGTCGGGTCTCTTTGAATGCACCGGATCCCTCGTGTTTCCGGAGAGAGCCGGGGCGGCGTAGGGGGGCGTGGGCCGCTCGCGTCGGATAAAGCGAAGGAGAACGATAGCCATGTCCAGTAGAGTCGTATTGTCCGGTCTAGTCGCAGTATTGCTTGCCGCGTGCTCGGGCAGCGGTGGGGATACGGTGGGTCAAACGGCGCAGCCGGAGTTGGCCAATCAGGCGCCGAACGCGAGTGGCGTCGAGACGCCCATGCCGGCCGCTCTAGGTCATCATGCGTTCGATCCGGCAAAGCTTGTCACACGCTTCGATGCCAACGGCGACGGCAAACTGCAGGTCTCCGAGCTGCCACAACACATGCAGCAGCATCTGGCGAAGGCCGATACCAACGGTGACGGCGTGCTCGCGGTGGACGAGCTGAGCGCGGCGCGCGACCAGTTCCGTAGCTCGATGCTGGCGCGCCTCGACACCGACCACGACGGCGTCGTGAGCGACGCGGAGCGCCAAGCAGGGCGTGCCGCCTTCGCCGAGAAGCGCTTCAGCCGCGCCGACAAGAACGGCGACGGCGTGCTCACCGCCGACGAAGTGAGCGCCAAAAAGTGGAGTCGCTTGTCAGTGGCCGACGCGAACGGCGACGGCAAGCTGACGCCCGACGAGCTCAAGGCGGCCTTCGCCTCCGGCAAGTTGCAGTTCCGCGCGGGTCATGTGCACGCAGCCGCGCAGGGCACGCCGAGCGATGCACTGCCGGCGGCTCCGGCTGCCCCCGCAGCCGCGCCGGTCGCGGCTCCGGCGCAGTGAATGGACCCAGGCGGAACGGGCGCGGTCAAGGCGCAAGCCGCGCCCGTTCGACTTTCGTGACCGCCATGCGTTGTACGAGGCGGTGAGTCTGCCCAGCCGCAAGCGCTACCGCTGAAGCGCCGACGCTGGCGCTCTCGACGCACAGCATGCTCGGCCATTCGTCGTCGCCGAAGTCCGACATTTTGCGGGCCTTCTCGAGCCACGGATTCCAGATCACGGTCGCGCCCGAGCCGCTCTTCTCGATGCGCAGCGAGCGTGAGGAGCCGGGGTCGTGCACGGTGCAGGTAGCGTCGCTCGTGTAGACGCGATCCGTTTCGCCCGCGATGCGAATCTGCTCGGCGGTTTCGCGGCGAAGCTCGCCGGCCACTTTGTCCAAGTAGCTCGCGCCCGCGAGACCCTCGACTGGGCAGCGGCGCACGTCCGACACGGCAAAATAGCTATGAAGCGCTTGTTCGAAGCTGAAGCCGGCGTCGCCGGTGGCCGTCACGGCGAGCTCGAGCTCCAGCGTCGTGCCGACGGTGATCGCGTACTCGGCGCGGAAAGCATGCGGCCAGAGCGGCGAGGTCTGCTCGTCGCTCGTGAGCTCCAGGGCGAGGCGCACCGCGCCGTTTTCGATGGCGGTCGAGCCGAGGTAGCGCCAGCTCCGCGTGCGCGCGAAGCCGTGCGCCGGAGCGTCCTTGCGCTCGGCGTGATTGCCGAACCAAGGAAAGCAGATCGGGACTCCACCACGCAGCGGCTTACTGGGCGCGTAGACCGCGTGCTGACTCATCCACAGCACGGGCCCGTGTGAAGCGGGTTGAAAGTGCGCCACGTGCGCGCCTTGCATGTAGACGAACGCGCTCGCGAGCGGCGTGTTGACCTCCACGGTGGCTAAGCCGTGTCGTGTGCTGTGGCTGACGCCTTCGGTCATTGGGTGTGTTCGCCTTTCTGGGCCAGTAGTTCGCGCGCGCGCTGCACCACGTCTGCGCCGGCTTGGTTGAGGTCGACCGCGAGCGGACGCCCCGTGATCTGTTCGATGGCATGGCGCATGAAATAGCGCACCAGCGGATAGGGATTGTCGAGACGTTCGACCAGGAGCGGCAGGAGCGTAGCGCTCTTGTCGCGCGCGGCCACGCCGGCGACGGTGCCCTGCTCGTGCGGCTTGCCGAAGCGGAGCGTGGCCTCTAGCGCGTTGACGTCGAGGTCATCGCCGTACAAGCGACGCAGCGCTGCGCGGTCGTAGTGCTTGCCCCAATCGCGCTCCATCGTCGTCACGATTTGCTCGACGCTCTTGTCCGCGTGGCACAGCGCGCATTCGAGCGGGCGATCGCCCTCGACGCGCGCGCGATCCGTCGGTGAACCGATGCG
>DASYCR010000329.1:0-2224 GCA_036500095.1 Polyangiaceae bacterium | reverse complement strand
ATAGCGAGATCGCCGCCGGGCAAGCGACTCTGCAGAACTTACACGCCTAGCGCTTGCTCGGGAGCTCTCATTACTTGTGTGAGCGCTCTCATTTGTTGTGGGTCCCGTGTCGTCCGGCTCAGGCCCACGCTGCAATCGCGGCTTGTCCCGCCGAGATCCCGCCGTCGTTGCAGGGCACCTGCGCGGCGCCGTACACGGTGTGGCCGCGCGCCTCGAGCGCGCGCGTCAGCTCGGCTGAGAGTAGGCCATTTTGGAAACAGCCGCCGGTCAACGCCACGTTGTGGAGTCCGACCTTGCTGGCGACGCGCACGGCCGCGGCCACCAGTGCGGCGTGAAGGCGGCGCGCGATTCGGGGCAAATCCGTGCCGCGCGCCACGTCGTCGAGCAGCGCGCGCGTGAAGGGAGCGAGGCCGTGCGCGTCGTGTGCCTGCGGCGCTTGGCCGGTCGCTGTGCTCGGTTCGCTCGAGCCGAGCCACGCGAAGTCGAGGGGATATGGTTCGTCGTCCGCGTGAGCTCCGGCCGCGAGTTCGAGCGCGATCGCGGCTTGTCCCTCGAAGTTCACACGCTCGAAGCTGCCCGCGAGCGCGCTCACGGCGTCGAATAGCCGGCCGACGCTGCTGCTGAGCGGCGCATTCACGCCGCGTTCGAGCGCCTGGAGCGCGAGGGCCAGCGACTTTGCCGGGAGCCAACGCTGGCCATGCTCTCGTGCGAGCGCCGGGTCGATGGCGTGCAGCAAGCCGAGCGCGCTGCGCCAGGGTTCGCGCGCTGCGCTGTCCCCGCCAGGCAGGCGAAACGCAGGAAGATGAGCGACGCGCCGTGCCCGAGCACGCTCGACGATCAACGCCTCACCGCCCCAGATGGTGCCGTCGCTGCCGAGGCCGATGCCGTCCCAGGCGAAGCCGAGCACGGGCCCAGCGATGCCGTGTTCGGCAATGACGGCTGCGACGTGCGCGTGGTGATGCTGTACGCGCAGGATCGGGACGTCGAGTTCGCGTGAAAGGCGCTCAGCCAGGCGAGTCGAGCCGAAATCCGGGTGCAAATCACAGGCGATCACGCACGGCATGGCTGCGAAGAAGCAGAGCAGGTCGCGCACGTTGCGCTCGAAAGCTCGTAGAGTGGCAAGCTCTCCGAGATCGCCCACGTGTTGTCCCAGCACCAGGGATCCCGACAGCAGCAAGCTCGGCGCGGCCTTCAGCTCGGCTCCGAGCGAAAGTACGGTCCGCTCGCCACCGAGTTCGGCCACCACGCGCGGCGCGTAGCCGCGCGCTCGCCGCAGCAAGCTTGGGCCGCGCGGGCCGACGCGCGCTACCGAGTCGTCGAGCGGGCGAGCGATCGCGCGGTCGTGGCTCAAAAAGGCGTCCGCGATGCCGCGGAGTCGTTGGATTGCTTCGTCCGTCTCGGTGCACAGCGGCTCACCGCTCGAGTTGCCGCTCGTGCACACGAGCGGGCGGCCGACGGCCAGCGCCAGCAGGCGATGCAGCGGCGACGCGGGCAAGAGGCAGCCGAGCTCGGGGCTGCCCGGCGCGACGGCCGTTGCGATCGCGGGCAGTGCCCCCGCGCGAAGCTTCACGATCACGATCGGCGCTTCGGGTCCCGTGAGGAGCTCGCGCTCTCCGGCGCGGAGCTGCGCATGGTTCTCCGCGGCCTCGAGATCCGGAAAAAGGACGGCGAACGGCTTTTCCTCGCGGCGTTTGCGCGCACGCAGGCGCATGACGGCGTCGGTGTCGCAGGCGTCGACCAAGAGCTGGAAACCGCCCACGCCCCTGAGCGCCAGGATCTGTCCATCGCGCAATAGTGCGGTGGCGCGCTCGAGAGCTCGCGAACCTCGCTCGACGCGCGCGCCCTGGGCGTCCAAGAGCTCCAGTGTGGGTCCGCAGCGAGGACAGGCGATCGCTTGTGCATGAAAGCGTCGGTCGTTCGGCGAGCCGTACTCCGCCGTGCATTCGGCGCAGAGCGGAAACTCGCGGAGCGTCGTGCCGGCTCGGTCGTACGGCAACGCTTGGACGATCGAATAACGGCTGCCACACTGCGCGCAGGCCGTGAACGGATATCCTGATCGTCTGCCGGTCGCGGCGCCGACCTCGCGTAGACACTCCGCGCAGGGCGCCAAGTCAGCTGGCAACGCGGGGAGCACTTCCGCGTTCGCGCTCGCCGCGATATGGAAATCCGTGTCGGCGGGGAGCTCTGGGAGTTCAGCGCGCTCGAGCGTCTGGACGCGCGCGGG
>DASYCR010000328.1:0-3748 GCA_036500095.1 Polyangiaceae bacterium | reverse complement strand
CAGGCTGCCGAGGGACACGCTGAACTAGTAGGGCACTGCGTCAACATGTTGCCGTTGCGCACGCGCCTAGAACCGGACGCGCCCTTCACCGATTTGCTCGGCAGCGTGCGCAAGACTCTGCTCGACGCTCAGGATCATCAGGATTTTACCTTCGGCACGTTGCTCACGAAGTTGCCGATTGAGCGCGATCCCAGCCGCTTGCCGCTGGTTTCCGTGATCTTCAACGTCGATCGCGGCATGACCAGCGAGGCATTGGGTTTCTCGGGCGCCGTGGCAGAGCTCGAGGCCAATTCGCGCGCGTTCGAAAACTTCGACTTGTTCTTGAACGCGGTCGAGCTTGGCGGAGCCATCAAACTCGAGTGCCAATTCAACCGAGATCTGTTCGACAGAGCGACGATTCGTCGCTGGCTCGACGCCTATCGCCTGCTCTTGACGGACGTTGCAGGCGATCCAGCGAAGCCGCTCAACCGCTTGGCCGTGCTCAGCGACGCCGATCGCGCGCAGCTCGCAGCCTGGAACGCGACAACGGCCGCATTTCCGAGCTCGCTTTGTCTGCACGAGCTCTGCGAGCGTCAAGCACTGGCGAACCCAGAGCGAGTCGCCTGTGAATTCGGCAATCTGTCGCTCACTTTCCGAGAACTGGATATGCGAGCCAACCGTGTGGCACGCCGCCTGCGCGCGCTCGGCGTCAAGCGCGGCGCGCTGGTGGGGATCTGCCTCGAGCGTAGCCTCGAGCTGCTGGTAGGGCTTCTGGCGATCTCGAAGGCTGGCGCTGGCTATCTGCCGCTCGATCCCGGCTATCCGCGCGATCGCCTGGCGTTCATGGTCGAAGATTCGCAGATGCTCGTGCTGCTCACGGACTCGCGTTTGCAGGCAGAGCTGACGCTTCCGGCGGCGCAGATCTTGTGCATCGATCAGGGTGCGGATACGGAGGACGCTTCCGCGCTGCCCAAGGACGAGGCGAGTGCAACGCCCGACAGCGTCGCGTACGTCATCTACACCTCCGGTTCGACGGGCAGACCGAAAGGCGTGCTCGTGCCGCATCGCGCAGCGGTCAACCTAGTGAATAGCGTCGCGCGGCGCCCCGGACTCAACGAGGACGACGTCGTGCTCGCGATCACGACGCTTTCGTTCGATATCGCGGTTTCCGAAACATGGTTGCCGCTCAGCGTCGGCGCGCGCATCGTGCTCGTCACGCGCGAGGTGGCATCTGACGGCGCGCAGCTCCGCGCTGTTTGCGAAGGCCGCTCGGTCACGTTCGTGGACGCGACGCCCGCGACGTATCGCCTACTCTTGGCAGCCGGCTGGCAGGGAGGTGACGCGCGCACGCTGATTTGCACGGGCGAAGCGATGCCCAAGGACTTGGCGCTCGAGCTAGTGAACCTCGGTCGTGCGGTATGGAACGGCTACGGCCCGACCGAGACCACCGTATGGTCCACGTTTTGGCGTGTGCCGAGCGATTTCTCGCGCATCTTGATCGGCACTCCCGTCGACAACACTATCATCCACATCCTGGATGCGACGCGCAATCCGATGCCGCTCGGTGCGGTCGGAGAGCTGTACATCGCTGGTCAAGGTGTATCGCTGGGCTACCTGAATCGCCCCGAGCTCAGCGCGGAGCGCTTCGTCCCCGACGCACTTTCGGGGCCCCCCGCCGTCATGTACCGCACGGGGGACCTCGGCCGCTACCTGAGCAGCGGTGAGATCGAGTGTCTTGGTCGCAACGACAACCAAGTCAAGCTGCGCGGGTACCGCATCGAGCTCGGCGAGATCGACGACGCGCTCGTGCAGCACCCGGCTCTGAGTGGCGCCGCGGTTCTCTTGCGTGAGGATCGTCCTGGCGACGCGCGCTTGGTCGCGTACGTCGTTGCCAAACAGGGAACGGCGCAGGCGGCCGATCTCCGGGCGCACCTCAAAAAGACGTTGCCCGACTACATGGTGCCGGCGGCATTCGTCGTGCTCGACAAGCTACCACTCACGCCGAGCGGAAAGATCGACCGCCGCGCGTTGCCGGTTCCGGACGCGCAGGCCGTCTCTTCGGATGCGGAGTTCACGGCTCCGCGCGACGAAACGGAGCGCCTGCTGGCCGAGCTTTGGGCGAAAGCACTGGGAGTCGGCCGCGTTAGCGTCCATGACGATTTTTTCGCGCTCGGCGGTCACTCGCTACTGGCGTCGCAGATCCTCGCACGCCTGCGACGCGATCATGGCATCGAGCTGTCGTTTCGCAAATTTTTCGAAGCGCCGACGGTTGCGCGCTTGGCCGAGCTCGTGCAGAAAGCTCCGATCGCAGAGTCTGCGCCGGCGGCGCGCGTCACGCGGCGCGCCTCGTTCGCCAGCTCGCCGCTCTCGCTCGGCCAAGAACGGCTGTGGCTCCTGGAGGAGATGCACCCGGCGCAGCGTCTCGTGCACACGCTGCCAGCGGCGTGGTGCTTCGAGGGGCCGCTCGATCGCGGGCTCTTGCAGCAAAGCTTGGATCGTATCGCGGAACGCCAAGAAGTGCTGCGGGTCACGATTGGCGTGGAGGGCAACCAACCCGTGCAGCGCGTCGCCGAGCGGATCGCGCTGCCAATCGGCTTAGTCGATCTATGCGAGCTTCCGGTCGCCGAGCGTCGAGCCGCGATGCACGCTCAGATCAGGCAGCTCACGCTCGAGCCATTCGATCTGGGGCGTGGCCCGCTGTTCCGGTCCACGTTGTTCCGTCTGGGGGAGGAAGAACACGTCTACTTCACGTTGCGTCACAACGTGATCTGGGACGGCTGGTCATTCGACGTGTTTCTCAGTGAGCTCTGCGCAATTTACAGCGCGCTTCAACGGGGCGAGGCGCCGGTGCTGCCGGAATTGCCGATCGGCTACGGGGACTACGTGGTCTGGCAGCGCGAGTGGCAACAGGGGCCGGAGCTGCGGCGCCAGATCGATTTCTGGCAGAAAGCGCTGGTCGAACCGAACGTCGACCTCGCCCTGCCGCACGACTACCCGCGTCCAGCGCAATCGCTGTATGGCGGCGCCAACGCGGCGTTGAGCCTCGGCCGCGCGGAAGGGGACGCGCTGGCTGCGCTTGCGCACCAGGCCGGGGCCTCGCCTTTTACCGTGTTGTTCGCGGCGTTCAGTGTGCTGCTCTGGCGTTACAGCGGCCAAAGTGAGGTTTTGATCGGAACGCCGGTGAGGGCGCGCAACCTTCCCGAGGTCGAGCACCTGATCGGCCCGTTTATCAACGCGGTCATCTTGCGCGCTCGGATCGAGCCGAACCTACCGTTCCTAGAGTACGTGAAAAGCGTACGCGATCTCACGCTCGACGCGTTCAGCAATCAAGACATGCCGCTCGAGCTGCTCGGCACGCGCCCGCCGCTCGTGCGCGCATTCTTCTCGTATCAGGACGCGCGCTCGCGCCCGCTCACGCTCGGTTCGAGCATGGTCAAGCAAATCGACGTCGAACCGCCGGCTGCTGCCAACGATCTGATGCTGTGGATGATGGAGCGCCCAGGAGAGCTACTGGCCGCCTGCAACTACAGCACGGAGATTTTCGAGGCGAGTACGATCGAGCGGCTACTGCGGAGCTTCGCGACCTTGCTGCGCGCGGTGATCGCCGACCCACAGCGTAGGCTGAACATGCTCGAGATTTTGGCGCCGCAGGACGCTAGTGAGGTCCGCGCGTTCACGAGCACGCTCGCGCCAGCTACGACCTCGAGCGCGCCCAGCTGGCTCGCTGAATGCGCACAAGAAAGCCCACAAGCGATCGCGTTGGTTCAGG